>DASYWB010000398.1:0-5253 GCA_035936495.1 Thermomicrobiales bacterium | reverse complement strand
ACCCAATACCAATATCATCGGCCGCGGCCGGCTGGCAGCCAACCATGAAGACCGCCGGCGGCAGGACACCGAGCGCCCTCGCGAGAACCAGAGCCTTCGCCGGGGTGGTGTAATGCATGTCGGCCAGGAAGTCACCGCGCTTATCTGCCGACCAGCATGCGAGATCGGGTACCTCGGCTTCCAGGACGTAGACGGTTCCCGGCGCGCCGCCACGCTCGGTAGCATCGATCACGATCAGGGCGTCGTATCCGGCCATCAGCTCCTGCACGAGGTGGATGCCTCCGATACCTACCTCAATCAGGGTGATCCCCGGGGGCATCACGCCTGGCTCCGCCAGGTTCCGGGCCACCTCGACACCGAAGCCGTCGTCACCGCCCAGCACATTCCCCATTCCGGCGACCAGCACTCGCGTCATGGACGATGTCCTGCCGGCACCGGGAACGTTCCCCGTGAGCTCAGCGCTAGCCTGATCACGCCGCCGTCGAGATCTAATGGAAGGAGTTCCAGCGGCGGCCCCGACTGGCCGTCGACGCGCTGCCCCGTCCGGATATCGAAGGCGTCATTGTGCCAGGGGCAGATGACGATGGGCGGTGCAAACGAGCCAAGGCTCAGGGGGGCCATACTCCCGGGGCAGGCGTTCCGGACGGCGTAGACCTCCCCATCGACATTGGCGATGAGCACACGGACGCCATCGACGTCGACTTCGTGCATGGTGCCAGCAGGAAGGTCCTCGAGCCGGGCGACCCGTTGAAAGCCGGAGAGCCGGTTGGATCTTGCCGGCGCGCGACCAATCTGGCTGAGCGGAATGAATCCCGATGGTGTCCCGGCAGGGGTGCTCGCGGCACGCTCGTGCAGGAGGGTACTCGCCGGCTCCCTGAGCACCTCCTCACCCTCCACTGTCGCGGCATCGTGCAGCAGACCGGCCGGGAGGAGATCGTAGAGCTCGAGCAACCCATGGACGACGGAGTCGGCGGCGACGCGTTCGAGCCACTCCTCGTGGTCGTGTTCCCGGAGCAGGCTGACCATGCGGCTCAAACCGGCACGGTGCAAGGCATCGATGGTCTGAAGAAGATCGAGAAACTGAGCCTGGATGCCGGGAGATGGCAGCGCCTCGATCTCGCTCACCAGGTGATCGAGGCGGCTCGCCGCGCCGCGGAAGACGTCCTCGGTTATCACGTCGCTCTCGTGCTCGGCCATCGATCTCACCACACCGATCTTGCCTAGTGAGCGTGGGCCACCCGGGACTCGCACGTCGCGGGGCCGAGCGTTTGACAGACGCAGTTGGGATTGCTGCACTCGCCGTGCGCCTGGCCGGTCAGCCCCGAGAACTCGTCCGCGAACCGGCGTCCGCCTTCCTTGATACCCCATTCGGTCAGCTGGTAGCGCGTGGGCGTACCGCCAATGACCGCCACGTACCCCTCGACCCCCAGCCGCTCTAATTGTTCGCCGATCCGTTCGATATCTGCATCCAGGAACGTGACGAGATCACGAGCGATGACGACCTCCCCGAGCCCCTCACCCCGGAACCAGTAGAGGATCTGGAGGAGCTCGTCCCGCCCGCGAAGGGCATCCAGCGCGTCATCCATGGTTGGCCTCCTTGATCGCGTGCCGGATCGTCGTCACCACCGTACTCACGGCCATCTTGATGCGATCCGTGAGGCCGTTGCCCCATTCGGTATCTTCCGGCTCAACCTCGATAACCGTGACGCAGGGTGGGAACACGCCGAAATGCCCGCAGATAGTGAGAAGATTATCCAAGCTGATGACCCCCATCACCGCCTCGCCCACGCTCTGTTGAATCACCTCAGCGTCCGGCAGCTCTCCGTTCCAATGGTAGCAGGTGACCTGTCCGGGCTGACGCCCCCGTTCTACCGCCGCCAGGAGAATGATCTGGGCATAGGGCTGAGCGCGTTCCTCGAGCCTCTGGACGATCGCGATCGGGTTGAAGCTCCAGTCATCGAACTCAACCTCGGGCGGCCAGTCCAGCGCTTGTAGACACGGCACAAGCACCGGTCCCAGGGACAGATCCCGGAGAAAGGGATACCCCACCCCCGCGATCATGACCTGGCTACCGGCGCGCTCCGCGCTACGCATCTAACCCGCAGCCGCAGGTGTTCACTTCACGCATGATGACGTGGTCTGAGCCGTCGACGTGGATGTGGGTGGTGCAGGGCATGCACGGGTCGAAGCTCCGGATAGTTCGCAAGATGTCGATGCCCTTGTACGAGTCGGGACCGTCGAACTCCTCCAGGATCGGGGTGTTGAGGACCGACTCCTCGTAGGGCCCTGGGTTCCCCCATGGGTCCTTCGGGCTCGCGTTCCAGGTCGAGGGCGTCACGATCTGGTAGTTGCTGAGCGCGCCGTTGTCGATCGTGGCGTGGTGGGTCAGGAAGCCACGGCCAGCGCCCCAGAAGCCGACGCCGATCTGGGATCCCTTGCGTGGCGTCTCGAACGGCGTGTGAATCCTGTCCTTGCCCTGCTTCAACAGGTCCATGCCGGTCAGCCAATTCTCAAAGGCGACAACCGTGACGTAGGCGAGATGATAGGCCCGGCCCCGGTTACGCTCGAAGGCGTTCCAAACGTCCGGGATCCGGTACTCGAGGTCCATCGCCGGCAAGGTGCTCTCCGGGACGTGGATCGTCAGCCCATGTCCGTTCGGCTCCAGGAAACGCCGGTGCGGCAAGATGTTGGCGGCACCGGTGATCCAGAGGCGTGCCGAGCATTCGCCCTCCATCGCCTTGCGATCCCAGCGTGGAGCGGTGGACCACGAGTACTTCTCGCGCCAGTTTTGTCCGCTGGGGCTCGGCTTCGTCTCCTTGTTCCACATGTGGTGCGGGCTGATCGGGTTGCCGGCCGGATCGGTGTCGAAGCGAGGGCTGTCCCACTGCTCGTAGTAGGAGTGCTCGATGAATTCCTCCATGCCGATGTTCAGCGCCTGGAGCTTCGTGGTGACCAGCTCCCCGTCAACGACAACTCCCGGCGTGGCCCAGCGCCGCTCGCCCCATTCATTGCAGTTCTCGTAGGAGGCGTCGTAGGCGAACGGATCGTCCCAGATGCCCGGGTCGATCAAGTTGGCCGGCCGCCAGCCAACCTTCTTGTACTCCGGGTTGACATCGTAGAAGAAATCGCAGAGGTCGTCCCAGATGGCCACGGTTCTCTTGCAGTAGTCGAATAACTGGCGCAGCCGGCTGAGGATCTCGTTGAAGGTCGATAAGGTAACCGTCGTGCTCATGCCGCCCGGGATGACCGTCTCCGGGTGGGGATACTTGCCGCCGATCAGGACGTATGCCTCTCGTGCCACCCGCGTCATCTGCAATCCGTTGAGATAGAGCCCCCCGGTCAACGGGTTGAGGTCCGTCATAATCTCGCCGACCGTCCGGTAACCATGCACTTCGGTATGGCGAGCGGCGGCGGTCTTGGCTTGCTCCCAGACGTTCGGGTTGGTGATCTCGACGATCGACTGGGAATAATCCGGCCCGGCCAGCAGGAAGAGATGAAGCGGGTTGTCGTACCAGAACTCTAGCGCCAGCGCCAGGTTGCGTACGATGATGCCGAGCGGCGGCGGGGTGACGGGGAAGGCCATCTCCATCGCCAGCGCGGAGGTCGTCGAATGCACGCCGCCACAGACCCCGCAGGCCCGGCTGCTGATGAAGGCGGCGTCGCGCGGGTCACGGCCCTTGAGGATCACCTCGTAGCCGCGAAAGAGCGTCGCCACCGAGTTCGTCTCGAGGACGCGACGCTCCTGCAGGTCGACGACGCTATGGAATGCCAGCGCCCCAGCGACGCGCGTTATGGGGTCGAAATCAACCGTCTTGATATGCCCATTGCGCGCCAGCAGATCCTTTAGCTGGTCGCCTTGGTCATCGAGCGAACGGGTCTCGTACGCGTACGGATTGCGGACCCCATCAATGAGCCGGGCGTTACCCCGTTCGTCAAACTCGATCGGCAGGTTCTTGAAGCACACTGGCCATTCCTTCCCGTACTAGGCTTTCAGCGACTGGTTCACGCCTTTCAGGTGACTGCCGATGCGCGACAATCCGTCGTTGAGCGTAGCCGCCGCCGCGTTGATGGCCGAGATATCGGAGCCGAGCGACGCGGTGTTGTCGCGAACAGCTTCCAAGCCACCGGCCAGCTTGTCGAGATTGCGATTGGCCCGGAGGAGGGAGAGCGCGATCAGGACCAGGTAGCCGGCCAGGACGACCACGATTACCGCGACAAGCCCGAGGGTTAGCCGGGTCAGCAGCACCTTCATGCCCGGACCTCCCCATCCGCGGCCGCCTCGCGCCCGCCGAGCGCGGCCTCGACCGAAGCCGTATGCCGCTCGATCGAGGCCGCCCCACTGAGCAACTGCCCGGCGATGTCGATAGTCTCCTTGAGTTTGGCGGCGCTGGCCGTCTCTTGCGCGATCCCGCCACCGCTTGCCAGGGCCTCAGCGGTATACCGTTCAATGCTCTGGGCAGCGGTCAGCGCCCGCTGCAGCAAGCCGACGACGACCGGCACCACACCCACAGCCGTAACGACCAGCAGCGTTGACCAGATCACCGTGATGGTCCGGTTCATCGCGGTACCTCCGCCGACTCCGCCGGGCGAGTTGCCAGCGCCGCATCGACCGCGGCAAGGTGGCCGTCCACCAGATGGAGCTTACCGCCAAGCAGGGTCAGGTTCTGGTTGAGGTGCGCGACCTGCGGCCCGAGGTGGCTGGTCTCCTTTTCGATCGCCCGCACGCCGAACCGGATCTTTGCCAAGGAGCTGGTCGGCGATCCTCCAATATGTTCGAGGCCCGCGACGATCCGCCGCAAGAAGGCGATCAGCGCCCCGACCAAGGCGAGAACTTCGAGCGCCGAGAGGATGGTCAGACGGACGTTCATCGTTGCGGCCCTCCGTCGTCCGATGCGCCAGTCACCGCCTGCTCAATCCGGGCCGTCGCCCGCTCGATGCCGTCAGCCGCCGGCAAGATCCCGGCGACGAGCTGGTTGGTCCGGATGAGGAGCGGAATATGCACCGTATTGTTGGCGATCAACTTGCCGACAACCCAAATCTGATCCGCCGCCTGCTCGATCTTCTCCACGGTCCGGGTCAGCAGCGCGAGCAACAGTGCAACGGCCCCGATGACGGCCACCCCAATGCCCAAGCTATAGCGCCAGTACCGGACGACGGTATCCACTGAGACGTGCCGCTTCACGACTGGTTGCATCCCCCACTCCTCTCCAATCTCACGAGCTTATGTCCGCGGGGGCGTGCCGCCGAGAGCAT
>DASYWB010000397.1:0-2202 GCA_035936495.1 Thermomicrobiales bacterium | reverse complement strand
GTCCAGAAGGTCGCCCGCAAGCGGCGCGGCTGGGACGCCGTCTTTCGGCAGCGGAACGCGCGGCTGCTCGACCTGCTAGAGCGGTTCGGCGGGATCGACTGCGGCGGGCTGCGGCAGTCAACGGCGATCTGGCCGGATGTTCTGCCGAGCGATGCCGAAAGTGCGGTCCAAAGTGAGGTCCGGCTGGTCGCGAGCGGCATCCATAGCCGCCGGACCGCCGTCGCCACGCTCGGCGGCAACGATCCCGAGGGCGAGCTCGCACGGGTGTTGGAGGAGCGAGCGCAATTGGAGGTGATCGACGAGCGCATCAGAAAGAGGGCCTTCTCCGTTCCGGATGAGAGAGGCGGAGAGGAGCGGCCATGACGACACGGTTGGACCTCCGCACGTCCCTCCGGCAACGGCTGGAGGACCTGAGCGCCTCGCCGCTCTGGGACGATGCCGCGCTCAACGAGGCGATCACCGCTGCGATGCGCCGATACGGCATACACGTTCCAGCGGAGCGAACCCTGTCGCTGGCGATCGCGGCCAATGCTCAAAGCATCGCCCTGCCGAGCGGCGTCGAGGGCGAGCGCATCCGGGTCGTCATCGATCCTGCGGGAGCCGTCGTTTCGCGACAACGGCTGGCCCCGGGCGAGGCGGAAAACGCCGGCACTATCCAATCGTGGCGAAGTTGGGGTGGTCTGCTTTACCTCCAACAACCAGCGTTGGGCGGCAGTTGGCGGATCGAATACCACGCGAGCCGATCAGATCCGGCGGACGATCTTACCGCGCTCGATCTCGCCGCCGGCGATGAAGAGCTGGTGCTGGCAATGGCAACATCCCATGCGCTGGAACGCCGGGTCGTCTCCGAGGGCAAGCGCGGGACGGCAAGCGCCGCCATCGCCAACGCGGCGGCGAGCGCCGAGCGCGAAGCCGCCTGGCTCCTAGCGCGACGCCGCCGCACGCTCCGGAGCCGGTGGCTGGGCTGATCGGATGATCCACCACCATTGACACTCAAGGGGAGGATACGAGACATCCCGTATCGACAAACGCAAGGAGGGGCCTCATCGCATGCCCATTGGCTTCGACAGCGGTGGTTTCGGCGGCGGGTCGGGCGGTGGCGGCTCGACCGCCTGGCCGTCAGGCGATCCAGTCGCCGATCCCCGACCACTCCTCAACCCCTGGACCGACCCCGAGCCGGTCGAGACCGGGATCTGGGCTTGGGTCGAGGTCGATGCCTCCACGGTCTATCCCGTAACCTTCGAGGTCTGGGCGACGGCGGACGATGAGCGTACCTGCCCGGAATGTGCGCCTCTCGATGGCTCGGTCTGGGAAGCGGGCTCCGGCATCTATCCAAGCCTCCACCCCAACTGCCGCTGCCGGCGGCTCTACCACCACACTGAATGGCGGACGCGCTACGCAACCGCCTGGGAGCTGCACTGGGTGGCGTTCTAAGCGGGTGCTGGATTAGCGACATTCCCGACATTCCGCCGTAGGGGCACTGCTCGCGGTGCCTTTTTCAGGACAACGTGCCAACTCCCCGGCACGCGGTCTCAAATCAATCGCGGAGGCGCATGACGCACCCAATTTCAACCTCCATGGTTTCTTCGTAACTGACATGCCTTAAAGGCTAACCGGCACGGCATGCCCCCTGCCCTACCGGTCAGTGCGCCCATTCCGCGGCGTTTCGACGCAAGGAGAACACCCGATGCAGCAACAGTCATCGCGAGCTGGCAATGTGATCTACCTCGATCCCAACCAGGGGCGCCCGAAGGCCCGGGTGATCCGGCTCACGGCGGCAGCCATCGACCGCCACCTGAATGGAGCACGCGCCGGCCCGGAGGTCGCCGAAGGCGTCGTCAGGATCGACGAGGCAGCCCTGATGGTGACGATCGGGCAGCGGATCAGGCAATGGCGCCGCCAGCGTGGCATGAGCCAGAGCGACCTTGCCGAGGCAGTCGATTGCGACCGCTCGGCCGTCTGCCGGTGGGAAACCGGGCAGCGCGCGCCATCCCTGGCGCATCTCGTCGCCGTCGGACGCGCGCTGGGCTGCCCACCGGCGGCGCTTCTTTCAGATGATCCACGGTAACGCGTTCTAACGCCGATGTACGGGAGAACGGTATGCAGGTAACGGACATCGAGCTTGCCGGCGCGGGATACATGGTTCTCCCGGGCAGTTACCGGAGGGCGCAGGACGGGCTGCCCGAGGGTCGGACCGGGCGG
>DASYWB010000396.1:0-5404 GCA_035936495.1 Thermomicrobiales bacterium | reverse complement strand
GCCGAGGAGTGCCAGCAAGCGGCGCAGAAGCTCTTGGTGAGTGATCCTGGGAGGCGCGACAGAAAGGACCATGCCGGCATGGTCCTTTCCGCGCTCAAACCAGCGAGCAGCGAGGATGGGGCAGCCGTCCAAATCAAACGTAACCACCACGCGCCCGCGTTCCGCCGCTCACGTCAACTAGTCTTCGTCCGCGAGGGCGTGATTACCAACCTCAACCGCGTGAATCGCGTCTTTGCCGTGGCGCCGTAGGTCCTCGGCCAAGGGGAGGTTGACATTGTGATCGAGAAAGATGGATACGGCGTGGCCTTACTTCCGGCCTTCAGGAAGAAGGGTCTCCCAAGTACATACGGTCTCTCCCGGCGGCACGTCCGCGTCACTGAGACGGCCCCGCGAAATCAACCGGTGATTCACCAGCACGAGGTCGTGCTTGCGCATGACCGTGCGGAGCTGGTGCCGATCCTCGTGGAATGCCATCTCATCAGGATGGTCGAAGGCGTAGCTGAGCGCATCGTGGATTTGGGAAAGCGTGAGCGGAGGGAACTCCCTCATGATCCCATCGGCGGTCTCGCCTGCCTCAATCAGACGCAGGATTTGCCGTACCGGAATGCGAGTGCCCTCCACTCGTGGCTCTCCGCCCAGGGTATCGGCGCTCTTGACCACGTGGGGATGCTCGGTGCGCTCGATTGGTGAGGGCGGTTGCATTGCCGTAACCATCGATCTCACTCCCACTCGATCGTTGCCGGCGGCTTCGAGCTAATGTCGTAGACGACGCGGCTGATGCCGCGCACCTCATTGACGATCCGGTTGCTGATCCGGGCCAGCAGGTCATAGGGCAGGCGCGCCCAGTCGGCGGTCATCGCGTCCTGGCTGGCGATGGCGCGGACGGCACAGACGCGGGCGTAGGTGCGATAGTCACCCATGACGCCGGTCGAGTTGACCGGCAGCAGCACCGCGAAGTATTGCCAGACGTCGCCCGCCAACCCCGCCGCTTCGATCTCTGCCCGCACGATGGCATCCGCCCGGCGCAAGAGGTCCAGGTCGGGTGCGGTCACTTCGCCGAGGATGCGAACGGCCAGACCGGGACCGGGGAACGGCTGGCGTTCAACGATCTCGTCCGGCAAGCCAAGCGTTCGTCCGACCGCGCGTACTTCGTCTTTGAACAGAAACTTTAACGGCTCGACGAGTTGAAATTGCATATCGTCCGGCAGACCACCGACGTTGTGGTGCGTCTTGATCTTGGCCGCGGCTTTCGTGTCTTTCGTCGTGCTCTCGATGACGTCGGGATAGAGCGTGCCCTGGGCCAGAAAATCAAACGGCCCTGCCTTGGCCGCCTCCGCCTCGAAGACGCGGACGAACTCTGTGCCAATTACCTGTCGCTTCCGCTCTGGATCGCTGACGCCGGCCAGCCGGCTCAGAAAACGCTCGCTCGCGTCGACGAAGACCAACGGCATGCCGAAGTGGCGCGCGAAGACGTCCCGCACCAGCTCGGCTTCGCCAAGCCGGAGCAAACCGTTGTCGACGAAGACGGGTGTCAGACGGTCGCCGATGGCCCGGTGGATCAAGGCGGCCGCGACCGAAGAATCGACGCCGCCGCTCAGCCCCAATAACACCCGGCCATCGCCTACCTGTTCCCGGATCTCGCGAATCGCCGCCTCGATGAACGCCTCCGCGGTCCAGTTGGTGGCGCACTCGCAGATCTCGACGAGGAAGTTACGCAGGAGCTCCGCGCCGCGCGGCGTATGAGCCACTTCGGGGTGGAACTGCAGACCGACGATCCGGCCCCGGCCCATCGCGGCGACCGGCGAGTTGGCCGACTTGGCCAGGACCTTGAAGCCGGGCGGCGGCTCGGCGATGTGGTCGCCGTGGCTCATCCAGACATCGAGCTGACCGGGTAAGCCGGCGAAGACCGGCGTCTCCCGGTCCTCAATCGTCATCGTTGCGGAGCCGTATTCCCGGTGCTCGGCGGGAACGACCTTCCCCCCACACGCACGCGCGAGCAGCTGCATACCATAGCAGATGCCCAACACGGGCAATCCCTCGGCCAATACCCACTCCGGGAGGGTTGGGGCACCCTCATCATAGACACTCGCTGGTCCGCCGGACAGGATCGCCCCCTTAGGATGGAGCGCGGCGATGTCGGACCACGGGGCGTCGTGCGGAACGAGCTCACAGTAGACGCCGCACTCGCGCACCCGCCGGGTGATGAGCTGGCTGTACTGCGATCCGAAATCGAGCACGACAACCGCGTCGACGGTGATACCGGTGGCGGCATCCTGGCCAAGGAGATGAGCCGTCTCGGCGATGGGCGGCTCGGCGGTCCGCACCTCACCCTCGGTGGGATCCTCCGCGGGCGGCTCCGCTGGGTCCGCGGTTTGGACGTCGATCGTCTCGGTGCGCATGACGGTCGCCCCCTCTTCCTCGTCCTGAGCTGCCTGACGCCATCGGGGCGTCACCCGCGGCGCCGCGTTGCGCTCATTCTACCCGGTCGTCTACGCCAGCCTCGTAGTGTTCGCGATCACCGAGATAAACGTACGACCGATCAAATGCCCAGTCCGTAATGCTCTCCAGCTCAAGCTCCAGTCGGGGATGGAGCGGATCGATTCGCTTGGTCAGGTGCAGATCGACCACCGCCCGGTCATCCAGACCTAGGGCCCGGCAGAGTGCATCAAGGGTGATCTTGAGCCCACCGTCCAGATCTCGGCGCATCGGAGTCTCGAAGTAGAATGTCAGGTAGACGCCCAGGAGTGCATCGTCAAATGCCGCCTCGAGCGCGGGAGTCACGAACCCCTCGCACCGGGCACGCTCGATCACCTTCCCAACGTCGCGGTTGAATGCCTGGGCTGGCTTGCTGAGCACCCGCCGCCGACCAACGGTGACGTACTGATTGTTGACACCCGGCGGCAACGGCAACGTCAGCGCGAGTGAGTCGGGGAGTGGAGCGGGATGCAGGTGCGCCATCGCCAATCCTCCTTCAGACATGGACTTGAACACTGCGTACGTACGCGATTCTAGCGGTGTCTATGTCGAAAGGCAACGGCCATAGCCCGGATTGTTGACAGATACGAACGTTTATTCTAGTCTGAACGTACAAGGCTTCGGCCCATGTCCGTTCGCGATGGTCGCCGGCACCGAGATGCCGGGTTCGATGATGAGCATGGTGAGAAGGGAGTTTGTGATGACTTCGATCCTCCAGAAGATGTTCGAGCACAACGCGTGGGCCAACCTTCGCCTCCTCGATGCCTGCGCCGGCCTACCCGCTGCTCAGCTCGATGCGACCGTGCCCGGCACCTATGGACGCATCCGTGACACGCTGGTACACATCTTCGGCGCCGAGAAGAGCTACCTGGCGGCCCTGACCGGTGAGCGCCCGGCGCACGCGTTTCCTCCGGATGGTGGGTTCCCCGGCTTCGATGCGTTGCGGTCCGCCGCGCGGGCAAGTGGCGAAGGGCTCGTCGCCGTCGCCGCGCGCCCCTCAGAGGACCAGATCATCCATGGGGAACGGCGTGGCGAGCCGTTCTCGATCCCCGCGTCGACGTTCATGACCCAGGCGATCAACCACGCGACCGAGCACCGCGCTGAAATCAAGACGATCCTCACCCAGCAGGACATCGAGCCGCCCAACCTCGACGGCTGGACGTTCAATCAGCACGATACGTCCTGATGACCAGCATGGCCGTGGGGTAGACTCAACTGAACGTTTCCGGCCGCTACCCGGCCTTGCTGGTTCCCCACGGGGAGTGGAAGCGCCATGTCGTGACGCAGCGATCGTCTCCAGAGAATGCATCCAGACCGCCCCAAAGGAGGCCGCTCCGCTTGGCGGTGCTGCTCTCGGGCACCGGTCGTACCCTGGAAAACCTGCTCGAGAGCATCACCGCTGATGAGCTTGACGCCGAGGTGGTGATGGTCGTCAGCTCGGTGCCGGCCGTGCGAGGATTGTCCATCGCCGAGGCGGCAGGTATCCCGACGGCGACGGTCCGGCGACGCGACTACCCCGACGACGTTGCCTACAGCGATGCGATCTACGCCATGCTAGCCCCCGTCGCGCCGGATCTTATCGTGCTGGCCGGCTTTCTCCGGAAGCTGGTCGTGCGCGACGATCTCGCCGGGCGCATTCTAAACATCCACCCCGCTCTACTACCCGAGGCTGCCTTTGCCGCCGGGCGCGGATTCTACGGTGAGCGCATCCACGCCGCTGTCCTGGCCAGTGGAGCTAC
Organism: Thermomicrobiales bacterium; assembly: GCA_035936495.1. Lineage (GTDB taxonomy): Bacteria > Chloroflexota > Chloroflexia > Thermomicrobiales > UBA6265 > DASYWB01. The sequence continues at coordinate 1,190 of DASYWB010000396.1, read as the reverse complement.
TGAATCGGGCGCAACGGTTCACGTCGTCGACAATGGCTACGATACCGGTCCGGCTGTCCTCCAGGCGCGCGTGCCCATCCAGCCAGATGATACCCCAGCGACCCTAGGTGCGCGCGTCTTTGACGCCGAGCGATGGCTTTATCCTGAGGCAATCCGGCGCCACATCGCCGCTCATCCCGAGCTGTTGTGCGCCGCGGCTCAGATCGGGGCATCGTCTGAGACGAGATAAACCGGCGTGCCGACGGTGATGACCGCCGGATCACCCTGGAGCGCGAGGTAAAAGCCTCGCATCCCGCCATTGAGGAATTGCAGGGACTCGGTAATCGTGCGATCGGGCGCCGCCTCTGGCGGGTGATGGAGCGCATACCGGGTAAAGGGCACGCACGGCGTGGCGACCTGAACCTCGCTCAGGAGCACGCCGCGCCCATCGAGTGTTTCGAGGACCAAACCAGCTTGAAGCTCCGCTTCGTGGAGCACCACGTTGGTTTCGATGAGGATGTTCTCGCCCGCGATACCGTCCGTGAGATGATTCCCGAATCGCTCCCGCATCTTCGTGTAGTGCGACGTAAAGCCGACCGAGATCCCGTTCTGACCACGAAAACGCGACAAAGGATGGGCAGGATGATGGACGTCGGGAACATCGTCGCCCCACGCCGAGCGGCCGACGACGCCCATCCCATCCAACGCCAGCTCGGGCACGCTGACAAGCGGGCCGGGGTCGTACCGCTGGCCGCGTCCCACGGACATTTTCAGTCTCTCGGCTTGCACCTGGAGCCGGGCGACTCGCCCAATACGCTGCACCTGCTGATCTCCCTCACGACGCCCATGCGCCATTGGCATCCAATGGTGCGCGCCGTGCGGCATGATTCAAGTACGCCGGCACCAGATCGTTCCGGACAGACAGGATACCCCGCGACAGGGAGAACGTGATGAACTACCTGCCCGCTACGCTGACGCTCATCTTTGACGGCTCCTGAGGGTTCTGAACGCGGTCCACGCGCCTGGTCCAGGCGCTCGACCGTCGCCGCCGCGTGACGGTGGTGCCCTTCCAGAAGCCGGGTACACCGGAAGCACACGGCCTAACCATGGCAGATTGTGAACGGGCCGCCTGGGCCGTCGCGCCGGACGGCACCAAATATCGAGGCGCTGGCGCCGTGGAGATGGCGCTAGCGGTCGCGCTCGGCACCACC
>DASYWB010000395.1:0-5592 GCA_035936495.1 Thermomicrobiales bacterium | reverse complement strand
GTCTCATATGAGACCGCGGGGCCTGTCTCATTTTTCCTCTGGGGGCGTGAGGCGATCGCTGATAGACGAGAAGAACCCTTCCGCCTCGGTGGATGTCCGCGGCTCCCGACGCCGGGTGAGGTCGAGGAGAAGCGTGAACGGAAGCGCCAAGGCGAAAGCCAGTGACGCGTACGCGAGCAGGATGACGGAGACCAGGAGCGCCCAGGTCACCAGGAGGTAGATCGCGTATCCAACGATGTCCGCGGGATCGGACGGATCGCCTCCGAAGCCGAACGCTAGGCCGAGATCGAACCGAACTCGAATGGTATAGAGCGGAAGAGCCATCGCCAACGCGCCAATACACCCGACGATCTGCACTATGTAGCCACCGACATGGCGTGGGATGAGCGGCGCCGTGGTGAGCAGCGACGTGGCTAGGAGGATCAGGCTGACGTTCCGGATGGCGCCTGGCGTCGGATCGAGCACGACGCGTTCTGAGGGAAACTGGCCGGCTCGCCGTAGTGGTTCGTCGAGTAACTGGCGCCATTGGTCGAAGAGCGTAATCCAGACGAGCATTGCCATCGTGGCGCTTCCCGCGACGCGGGCCAGACCGCGCCAGACGGCTTCGGGGTCGCGGGCGACGTCTCGCAGAAAGGATCGGTTGGCGCGGGCGATAGCCAGCACCGTCAACGTCAAGACGACGCCGACCATCGTGCTTCCCGACATAACACGATCGATGTTCACGGTCCCTGGTCCTGCAATGCCACCAAGTTGGCCTCGGCGTCCGCCAGGCGGCGACGGGAGACCGGGAGTCGTTCGATCAGCCGGTGGCGCGTTTCCGCTTCCGCGGCACGCTCATCCTGAATGCGCACGGCCTCGGCGTGCAGCCCCCGGCGTTGGAGGTCCCGTTCCGCACAGGTAGCGCACCGGCCGGCCCAGTCTCGCCAGCCGCCGCAATCCGGGCAAGGAGAGGCGAGGTCGCGCAGCGTCGGGTTCTCCGGGAGCGGCTGGCCCTCCAATGCGCGGTCCCGAAGGTCGGTCGCGAAGGTGAGCAAGCTGGCGGCGAGGTGTCGTTCCAGCGGCTCTCTCTGCTCATCCGGGGTCTCGGCGGGCACGATGTTGGCAATGTTCCCTTGTTGACGCTGAAGATCACCCCGGACGATGGCTCCCCCACGTTGATCCCAGTCGATCTCCTCGGCATAGTGGAATGGCTCACCGTTGATCGTGAACCGTATCGACGCGGGCTCATCGGCGCTGACGGTGACGGATTCAACCGGCACTGGTGGTACTGGCCATGCAGGCTCCGAGGGAACCACATCGAGCGTGGCGCGGTCTGCTTCGATGGTCTGCAGGGTCTCTTCGAGGAGCGCGATGCGGTCGCTCCACGGATTGCTCTCCGCCGCCGCCAGCTCCCCCTGTTCGACGTCGAAGAGCAACGCCTCCCGGCGGCGGGTTAGCTCGGCGAGGCGACGCGAACTCCCGGCGGACGGCGAACGCGGGGCGGCGCGGGATGCATCCGGGCTCGGAAGCCGGTCATCACGCGGCGCGGCGCGCGAGCCCTCGGGCATGGAGGGCCGAGTCTCCGGCCTTCGGCCGGCCGGCCGTCGCTGCCAGAATCGCAACCATGACATGGCGTAATCTTCCCTTGCCGGAGCCTTCCGCGGAGGCCAACGCGTCTATTCTGGCATAGTGGCGAGCGACCGGCAGGACGAGGCGGTCAGAGACCAGGTGAAGCGAAGGGCAGGCGAGTGGACGAGCAGATTGCGCGAGACGAACACCAGATCGTGTGGCGACCCTCCGGGCAGATGGATCAGTGCCGGTTGCAGCGCTTTATCACCGCACTGGGCTTGGAGCGTCCGGAGGAGCTTCAAGAGCGCGCGGCGGGTGATCCCGCGTGGTACTGGGATGCCGTCGTCAAGCACCTCGGATTTGACTTTCACCGCCCGTACACGCGCGTATTGGAGACTTCTCGCGGGCAGCCCTGGGCGGAGTTCTTTGTCGATGGGGGGTTCAACTACATCGAACACGCGGTCGATAGGCCAGCGGCCGGCCCTTACGCGGGGCGTGAGGCTCTGATCTGGGAAGGTGACGACGGCGACACCAGGCGACTGACCGCGGCCGAGCTCGCGGACGAAGTCGACCGGTTCGCTGGCGCATTGCGGCGCCTGGGGATTGAGCCGGGGGACAGGGTGGGTCTGTTTCTCCCTATGATCCCCGAGGCGGCCATCGCCATGCTGGCCTGCGGCAAGGTCGGCGCGATCGTCATCCCGACGTTCTCAGGATATGGCGCCGAGGCGGTCGCGGTCCGGCTGCGGGATGCCGATGCCAAGCTGCTCATTACGGCCGATGGGGCCCGGCGCCGGGGCAAGGTCGTTCCGATGAAGGTGACCGCGGACGCGGCGATGGAGCTGGCGCCGACGGTCCAGCGGTGCGTCGTCGTCCGGCGGACCGGCGAAGCCGTCGCCTGGAACGGGGAACGGGACCGCTGGTGGTATGACATGGTGACGGACGCGCCAGCGGGAACGCCGGCTCATCCCACGGGTGCGAACGACCCGTACATGATCATCTACACGAGTGGCACGACGGGCCGGCCGAAGGGCGCGGTTCATGTCCACGCCGGGTTCCCCATCAAGGCGGCGCACGATCTCGCCTTCTGCTTCGATCTCGGGCCGCCTGACCGCCTCCTATGGCTGAGTGATCTTGGCTGGATGATGGGTCCATGGCTGATCGCGGGCGGGCTCATGCTTGGCGCCACGATCGTGCTGTTCGAGGGAACGCCCGACTATCCGGAGCCGGATCGTCTCTGGCAGATGGTCGAGCGGCATCGGGTGAGTGTGCTCGGACTTGCCCCAACCGTTATCCGGGCGCTGATGCCGCATGGGGAGGCTTGGCCCCGGAAGCGCGATCTGAGCTCGCTGCGCATCCTCGGCTCGACGGGAGAGACGTGGAACCCACGACCGTGGCGGTGGTATTTCGACCAGGTCGGCGGGGGGCGTTGTCCGATCATCAATTACTCAGGCGGTACGGAGACCGGCGGCGGTATCGTTGGCTGCATCCCTTCAGCCCCACAAGCTCCCTGCGCCTTCACCGGTCCGGTGCCAGGTATGGCGGCGGACGTGGTAGGAGACGACGGATTGCCGTTGCGGGGCGCGGTCGGTGAATTGGTGGTGCGCCAGCCGTGGGTCGGGATGACCAAGGGCTTCTGGCGGGACCCTGAGCGGTACCTGGAGACCTACTGGTCTCGATTCCCCGATGTTTGGGTTCATGGCGACTGGGCAGAGATCACCGATGACGGCTTCTGGTACATCCGGGGGCGCAGCGACGACACACTGAATATCGCCGGCAAGCGGATCGGGCCGGCCGAGGTCGAGTCCGCGGCCGTTGCCCATCCAGGCGTTCAGGAGGCGGCCGCGATCGGGGTGCCGCATCCCGTCAAGGGGGAATCGGCGGTGGTCTTCGTCATTGCGCGGCCAGGGTGGGGAGAGCGGGAGTCACTCGCGGGAGACGTTCGGGTAACGGTTGCCAGCCAGCTCGGCGGCGCCCTCCGGCCAGAGGCCGTCCACGTCGTGAGCGACCTGCCCCGGACGCGAAACGCCAAGATCATGCGCCGGATTATCCGCGCCGCGTATCTCGGGCAGCCACTCGGCGACACCTCGGCGCTGGAGAATCCGCATGCGGTCGAGGCGATCCGGCTCAGCGGTGCCAGACACGCTCGCGAAGAGCCAGGCTAGCCGTCCGTCAAGCGGTGACATTCGATGCAGCGACATCGAACAGCCGTCGCGGCAAAGGTCAACCTGTGCCGATGGCTCTCGTCGAGTTTGGCTCTTGGTGACAAGAATGCCGGGGCAGCGCTATGGTACTTGGCGGCATTATCGTGGATGGATCGCGGATCTCTCGTGACAGGGACATCGATGAATCAGTTGAGCCGGGAACAGTTGCATGGATCTCGGATGATGGAGAGGGAGGCCGAGCTGCCCTCCGAGCGCTCCGATGAGCGGCAGCAGCGGGCGCTGGCGCTCGGGCTTGAATCGGCGGCGTCCGTGCAAGACCGCACGATTCCCCTCTTCAACCGGGGTAGAGGACGAGGCAACGGCGGGACGTTCATCGGCGTGCCGTTTCAAGAGGACATGAACGGGCTCGATAATGCCGACGTGGCGTTCGTCGGCGCGCCGTTAGACGCGGGAACCACGTACCGTCCAGGGACGCGCTTTGGGCCGGACGCCTTGCGCCGGATCTCTCAGCTCTCGGCGAACGCCTATAACTTCGAGTTGGGCGTTGACCTGCACGAATCGCTGGAGATGGTCGACTGTGGCGACATCAACGTGATGCCCGCCAACATCGAGAAGAGCTTCGACCAGATTGACAAGGCGGTGGCCTACATCCACGAGCGCGGTATCTTCCCGGTGATCCTGGGCGGCGACCATTCCATTGGCTATCCCGATATTCGAGCGCTGTCGCCATACATAGACGGCAACATCGGCATCATCCACTTCGACCGGCACAGTGACCTCTCGGAATACAACCTGGACGAGCGGATGCACGGCACACCCTTCTTCCACGCGACCAATATCCCGAACGCACCGGCGACGAATCTCGTCCAGATTGGGATCGGTGGCTGGACGAGCTCGCGCTTTGGCGTCAAGACCGCGCGGGAGCGGGCGGCTTCCGTCATCACCTTGACCGACATCGATCGCTGGGGCGTTGATCGGGTGGCGGAGCTGGCATTGGAGCTCGCGTGGAAGGACGCGAAGGCGGTCTTCCTCTCGTTTGACATTGACTCCATCGACCCGGCGTTTGCGCCGGGGACCGGGACGCCGATGTCCGGTGGCCTGCTGCCGCGGGAGGCGTTGCACATGCTGCATATGGTGACCCGCGAAGGGCTCGCCGGGATGGAGTTGGTCGAGGTGGCGCCCGAGTATGACGTGGGGGAGATCACCTCCGGGCTCGGCGTGCATATCATCCTCGATACGCTGGCGACGCTGATCAATGCTGGCCAACTCGGCCGCCGGCCGGACAGCACCGTCAAAGCAGACCCCGAGGTGGAGCATTCGGTCGACCAGACGCGGCCAACCGGCGGCTAGTGGTCGGGAGCTGTCGCCTTGAACCGGCGGTCTAACGGTGCCATCATCGAAGCATGAGTGATCTTTCCCGCACCGAGCCTTTAGCCGTGCCCAAATCCTCGCGTCGAGCGTCCACGAGATTGGACGCGCCTCAGCGCCCCGGCATCGCGGGGTCCGCCGGCGAGCGCGTGGATGACGGCGCGCCGGTGCGACGGGCACGACGATCCCGGGCGAGGGCGATTTGGCGGTGGATGATGGCTGTACTCATTCTGGCGATTCTGGCACCCCCCGTCCTCGGGGTGGCGCTGATCGGCTCTATCTACTGGCAGGCGCGCACGGACGAGACCCGGCCGGTCGATGCCATCGTGGTGCTCGGCGCGGCGCAATACAACGGGCGGCCGACTGCGGTCCTGCGGGCTCGCCTGGATCGGGCCTTGACCCTCTATCAGGAGGGTTATGCTCCCCTGATCGTTGTCACGGGCGGCAAGCAAGCGGAGGATATCACCACAGAGGCCGAAGTCAGCCGTGACTATCTGGTCGAGCGGGGCGTGCC
>DASYWB010000394.1:0-2321 GCA_035936495.1 Thermomicrobiales bacterium | reverse complement strand
GGTTCCAGGAGGATCCGGAGCTGGCGCCGTTGCTGAAGCCATTGGTCTATCCCGGCATCTGGATGCTCATCCCGTCGAATGGCGTACCGCCGTTCGATGACCTCAAGGTGCGGCAGGCCCTGAGCCACGCCGTCGACCGCGACCGCCTCGTGACGGTCACAAACGGGCTGGTGCAGCCGGCGCCGTCGATGGTGCCGGTGGGGGTCTATGGGCACATCGAAGACCCGGAAATCGCCGCCATTCAGAAATTCGATCCCGAGCTCGCGATGTCCCTGCTGGAGGGGACGCCCTACGAAGGCGGGCAGAACTGGCCCGACATCACCGTGCTGATGCGTGGTAACGAGAGCCAGTACAACTCCAACATCATGATGGAGGATATCGCCGATCAACTTCGCCAGAACCTCGGGATGGAAGTCAAGATCAACGAGCTGGTCGAGCAGCCATTCCGGGATGCGCTCTACGCGAACGACGCGCCGCTGGTCTGGATCCGATGGTGGTACGACTACCCGGATCCGGATAACGGCTACTACGACATGTTCTACGGCGGCAAGCCGGCTGGGTCGAAGCGGCAAGCCTGGACGAACGAGGAGTTCGACCGGATCGTCGTCGAGGCAAAGGGTGAGCTGGACAGCGAGGCGCGCCTCCAACTCTACGTTGAGGCGGAGCGAATCATCCAAGAGGATGTCGGGTATATCCCCGTGGTCTACCGGGTGGACCAAAACGCGTTCAAGCCCTGGGTGAAGAACATCCCGGTCAACAGCCTGGGCTTCCACGTCCCCGACGGGAACATCTACCTACGGGCGATGACCGAGTATGTGATCGAGGGGCGCGAGAGCTAGCCGCTCGTGCCACGAGAGAGGCTGTATCACAGAAGAGAGCGGGGCGCCTCGGGGCGCCCCGCTCGCGTCTTCGGTGCCATTGCACGTTGAACCCCGCCGACGAGCAGCAAGCGCGCGGGAAGAAGCGGGCCACCCGGTGAGGGTCAGAGAAGTCCTGACGAGCGTGCGATACTGCCGACGGCGATAAGGAGAGGCATCGACGTCGTCGAGGATGGTGAAACGATGAGGAGGCGAACGTGAGTGACGAGCATCCTGCGTATCTGTGGTGGGACGGTGAGCAGCGGAAGTGGGAGGATGCGACGATCCATGTGACCGATCTCGGCTGGTCTACGGTGGGGGCGGTGTTCGAGGGCATCCGGGGGTACTGGAACGCGGACCGCGACGAGATGTACATCTTCCGGTTGAACGAGCACTTGGACCGGCTGGCCGCATCCACCAAGCTCGTCCGCTTGGATCTGCCGTACTCGCGGGAAGCGTTGACGACTGCCATCATCGATCTCCTCCACGCCAACGGCGCCCGGGAAGACACCTACATCCGTCCCCTTGCCTACAACGCCAACACCAGCGGCAAGCGCTTCGCGCAAATCGGAAGCGAATCGTCGTTGCTGATCAACACCCACCCGATGCCATCGCAGCTTGGTTCTGACCTGAAGCAGACCGCCAAGATCAGCTCCTGGACGCGCATCTCGGACAACGTGATGCCGCCACGGGTCAAGAATCTCTCCAACTATCGTAATGGCCAGTTGGCTGGGTACGAGGCCCGGCTCGATGGCTATGACACCGCCTTCCTGTTGAACGCGCAGGGAAAGGTTGCCGAGGCGCCGGGCGCCTGCGTCTTGCTGGTGCGGGACGGTAAGATCGTTACTCCCGACGTGACGAGCAGCATCCTGGAGAGCATCACCCGAGACACGCTGATCGTGCTCGCGCGCGAGGTGCTCGGTGTCGAGGTGATCGAGCGGCCGGTCGATCGCACGGAGCTTTACCTTGCCGACGAGGTCTTCACCTGCGGCACCGCGGCCGAGATCACCCCCGTGGTGAGCGTCGACAAGTTCGACGTTGGCTCGGGGAAAATCGGAACCGTGACGCGCGAGCTCAGCCGGGTGTTCGAGGATGTGCTGCGCGGCCGGGAAGAGCGGTATACGCACTGGCGGACTCGGGTCGAAGTGACGAGCTTGGCGGCGGTCTAGCGCGAGACGAACGCTTCCGGCCGGGAACTGGCATCCACAGGGCGAGTATTGGTCCTGAATCTTGCCGAGCGCGTAAAATGACAGAGATGACGGGGCGTCCGCGTCGGGCCGCCCTTCATCATTGTTGAAGCATTGCAGCTCAGAGAAGGAACATTAAGATGAACCCATCATCACATTCGGCGGCAACGAGCCGGCGTCAGGCACGTCGCTTGGGTGCGAGCCTCTTCCTGTTCATGCTCCGCGGCGTGGTCGCCGTCTGTCTCCTTGGTCTCGTCTTTGGCACGGGCTTGAGCGT
>DASYWB010000393.1:0-3863 GCA_035936495.1 Thermomicrobiales bacterium | reverse complement strand
GATTGTCGACACGCCGGAGGGCGCGGCGTGTATCATCGTGTATAGCTTCGTTGGGCGATACAACGCTCGCCTGGTTCACCTTACCACTCACGTGAAGGGACGGTCTCATGCCAACGACCATGGTCGCCAGGGACTAGTTCGACGCCATCATCTGCCGCCCCATGACCGGTTTGCCGACGTCATCGTCGAGAGCGAAGGCGAGCCGCGAGCGGTGATTGTCGGCTATCAGGAGTACCAGGAGCTGCTGGAGCTGCGCGAAGCGCGCCGACAGGAGGCAGCGATCGCGGCCCTGCACCCGATCAGCGCCGAGGTCGCCGAGCGCAACCGCGACCTGACCGACGAGCAGATCGCGGCGCTGGTGGATCGGGCGACTCGCGAAGCGGTTGGCGCGCTCGTGGCGAAGGGCGCGATCCGGTTTCGGCAGGAGCCGTGAGGCTGACGGTCCCGCGGGCGCTCGTGGACACGAACGTATTCGTAAGCTACTTGCTCTCCCGGCGGCACGCGACCGGATCCGTGACCGGCGTGATGACCGGGCTGGAGCGTAACCGGTGCGCGCTCCTTCTTCCGGACGAGCTGCTGTCGGAACTAACAGACGTGTTTACGACTCGCCGGTAATTCGTCGAGCGGATCGATCCAGCCGCTACTCGCATCTTCATCGAGTCGCTAGGGACCGTCTCTGACCTCCTGCCTGGATTGAGCGAGCCCGCTCCCGCCGTCGTGCGAGACGTCCGGGATGACTATCTCTTGGAGCAGACAAAGCGTGGCCGGGCGGACTTCCTCGTCATGGGCGACAAGGACCTGCTCGCGCTGGCTGACTTGATTTCCCGCCCGCGCACCGTGAGTCCGGCGGACTTCCTCACGGCGCTGGGCCGAGGAGCGGATATACTTGCGGGAAGGCAGGGACGGCTCACCGGAGAGGACTGACACGGGTGGTGCAGCGGGCACGGGCGTTTACGGCGACGCCGGTCGGGCGTGGGTTCATGCTGGTTGCCATTGCCACGGCCTGCTTTGGCTTTGCGCTCAGCGCCAACCAGAATATCGTCTCCAACTTCTTCGAGGACGAACTCGGCCTCTCCGGCCCCCAGTTCGGCTACATCACGGCCATTCGCGAGATCCCAGGCTTTCTCCTCATCTTCCTGACCGCGCTCTTCTACCGGATGTCGTTGCCTCGACTCACCGCCGGGGCATTCCTGCTGCTTGCCATTGGCTACGGGTTCTTCGGCTTCGCGACCTCGTTCTGGACCGTTGCGCCGTGGGTGATCATCAGCTCGATGGGCTACCACACCTTCCTCCAGACCCAGTACGCGCTTGGCATGAGCCTGACGACCGAGAGCCACTCCGGTAGCATCCTCGGTCGTCTGACCGCGATCAATCAGGGCGGCGCGCTCGTCGCCATGCTGGTCGTCTTCTTCGCCTTCAGGTACGACCTGCTGACCTTCCGTTCGACGTTCATCCTGTGCGGGCTGCTGGCGGTCGTCGCGGCGATCGCCATCTTCCGGTTTCCGCACCTCCGGGACGGTGAGGTCCAGGAGCGGGCGATCCAACGAGAGCGGATCGTCTTGCGACGGGACTACCGCTACTACTACGGCCTCAGCTTGCTCGATGGCGGACGGCAGCAGATCTTCTTCTCGTTCGGCCTGTGGGTGCTGGTCGATCACTACGGTCTCGGCGTCCCGACAATCTCCGCGGTCCTGCTGGCCGTGACGACGTTGAGCATGCTGACCGGCGCCAAGATCGGTCGCCTGCTCGACCAGCATGGCGAGAAGAACGTGCTGGCCGCGGTCAACGTCGCCTATATCGTCGCCCTGCTCGGCTACGCGCTGATCGACAACGTGGTGGTCGCGGTTGCCAGCTACGTCGTCTACTCCTACATCTTTCCCCTCTCGGCGATGGGGGCCGCCACCTACCTCCGGAAGATCGCCTCGGCCGACGACATCGCGCCGTCCTTAGCGATGGGTCTGACGATGCAACACGCGGCGGCGGTGGTCGTCCCGATCGCGACCGGCTTCGTGCTCAATTATGTCGGCTATCAGCTCCCCTTCCTCGTCGCCGTCGGCTTTGCCGCCCTCGCCTTGCCCGTGACCCAACGGCTCGCACCCGCCCTCCAGAAGTCGGAGCGCCGAATCCGTGAGGAAGCGGCCCGGGCCGTCGGACTGGCGCCGCGCGGGGCACCGACGACGACGCCAGCGGCCGCGCCGGTCGTCGGGACGCCGGCCGCGGCGACCGAGGATTGAGCGGAGCACCAGCGGTGGTCCAACGGGAGAAGGCATGGCGGGTCATCGAGGGGAGATGCAGCTCAGCCGGATCCAGAACACGCTGATCCGGAATCGCCCGCTGGCCACGTTGATGCTCGGCCACTTCACCGTGGACATGTACGTTGGCCTGCTCCCGGTGCTCTACCCCCTGCTCATGGATCGATTCACGCTGGACCTGAAGACCGTTGGCTTGATCTCGCTCGCCTACTCCGGCGTCGCCTCGCTCTCGCAGCCGTTCTTCGGCTGGGTTGCCGACCGGTACGGCACGCGCTTCACCGGCCTGGCGCTGCTCTGGACAGCGATCACCTTCGCGACCATCGGCTTTGCGCCCTCGTTCCCGGTGCTGATCGTGCTCGCCTCGCTCGCCGGGATGGGCTCCGGCGCGTTTCATCCGCTGGGCGCCGTCAACGCCAGTGCCGTCATTCCGGAAGGTCAGCGTAATACCGCGATGTCGATTTACGTCACCGGCGGGACCATCGGCGTGGCGACCGGGCCGATCGTCGGCGCGCTCATCTTCACGCTCTTCGGCGTTCACGGCACCGCGCTGATGATCTTGCCGGGCGCCGGTATTGCCCTCTGGCTGCTCTACGAGATGCGATCGATCGCGCTTCCCCGGCCGGAACGCTCTCCGGCGAACGGAGCCCCGGCCCTGGCGCCGATCCCTCTCGCGTTGATCGCGATCATCGTCGGCGTCATGATGGCGAGGATGTGGACGCTCTTCGGCATTCAAGCGTTCGTCCCGACCTGGTACAAGAGCCTCGGCTACAGCGCCTCGTTCTATGGACCATTGGCAACCACGATTATCCTGGCGAGCGCCGTCGGCGCCATTGGTTCTGGGCGACTCGCCGACCGGTTCGGGCGGCGGGAGGTGATCCTCTGGTCCCTCATCCTCTCGATTCCGCCCATCCTCCTCTTCACCTGGATCACGGGTCCGCCGGCCTTCATCTTTGGCGCATTGATCGGGCTGACCGCGGCCTCGACCGGGCCACTCCTCCTCGTCATGGCGCAGCAACTGATGCGGGGGCGGGCGGGCATGGCCTCCGGGGTGATCCTGGGACTCGGATTCGTGACCGGCGCCATCGGCGTCCCCGTGATGGGCGCGATAGCCGACAGCATCGGCATCGCCGCCGCGATGCGGGTCCAAGTCCTCATGGTCGTCGTCACCATCGGTCTCGCCTGGCTGTTGCCGTCAGACGAGACGGTGCGCTCGCTGGCAGCAGAGCCGGTGCCGGTGCGGCGAGGGAAGGCGGCGGAGGCGTAGCGGGTGCGTCGCATTCGCGTGGCGATGCGGGTCCTGCGAGAGCGGTTGGCTTGATACAGGGCGATACACCGCATCGCGCCCTACAACGGTATCTCGTGGCCGTGCTCACTTGGGTACGTCACGTTCCCGGGCGCACGGCCGGTGCCGGTGGGAGGACGCGCCGCTGCCCCGCCGTCTCTGGCAACTCGGGATTACGCCTGCCGGACGCGACCAGCGGCTTGACCGGTGCCACACCGGAGTTACCGCGTACCCCCAATCCGGGAGCCGCGCTGACCGGCGACATCGTCACACGGTCGCGGGTGTCCCAACGCGTTGGGTTCCGGCCGTGATCTTGGTGGAGGCTCGAA
>DASYWB010000392.1:0-2313 GCA_035936495.1 Thermomicrobiales bacterium | reverse complement strand
GCAAGCGGCGGCCGTTTGTGCGGTGCGCGCAATTGAGCGGATCATCGTGGTCGACGTGCAGGAGCAGAACCTGGATCGTTACCGTGAGGCGATTTCCCGAGACTGGCCCGAGTTGAGTGACCGCCTCGAGACGTCGACCGAACCGGCTGTCGTGGGACGTGCCGACGTGGTCTGCACCGCCACCACGTCGAGAATGCCCGTCTTCCGGGACGGCGACCTGCCCGAGGGCGTGCATATCAACGGCGTGGGTGCCTACACACCGGAAATGCAGGAGATTCCGGCAGAGACGGTTGCACGCGCCGCGGTCTTCGTTGATGAACGGGAGGCCGCGCTGGCCGAGGCAGGGGACCTTACCGTACCACTGAACGCGGGCGTCATCCGTCGGGAGCATATTCGGGGGGAGCTCGGCCAGCTCGCCGCCGGGGAGATTCAGGGCCGAAGCTCGAGCCGCGAGGTGACGCTGTTCAAGTCGGTCGGCAATGCCATCCAGGACGTTTCCGTCGCGAGGCAAGTTGTCGAGCGCGCGCTCGCCGCTGGAATTGGAACGCACGTCGAACTTGGCTGAACACCAGGCGGTCCACTCATCGAGGAATTGGTGGCCAGTGCTGAGCGTCCTCGCCGCCGCGACGTTATGGGGGTCTATCGGCCCCTCGTACGCGCTCCTCGCGGAACGTCAGGACGCCGACCCGATCGACATCGTGACGATCAGGGCCGCGGCGGCGACGGTCCTGTTCCTAATGTGGGTCTTGGTCCGTCAGCCCGCCGCGTTACACGTGCGCCGGCGAGATGTGCCGGCGTTCATGGCCTTCGGGCTCGTGACCGTCACCGCCTTCTACCCTATCCTCATCTACGCGTTCCGGGAGACGAGTGTCACCGTGGCCGCCCTCTTGCTCTACCTCGCCCCGGCGATCGTGACCGTGACGGCGGCGCTGTTTCTCGGAGAACCATTGAGTATGAGGAAAACCGCCGCACTGGCGTTGTCGCTCGGCGGATTAGCGCTCGTCGTGGGGGCGTACCAGCCTGGCAACCTCATCGCGAGCCCGCTGGGGATCCTCCTTGGCCTGGCATCCGCGGCCTGTTACGCCGCCTACAGCATCATCGGCAAGCCTCTCTTGGATCGGTATCCGCGGTCGGCCGTCCTCGCGTATCACCTACTGATCGGAACGGCGGGTCTCCTCATCGTTCGCCAGGTCGTGGAAGGCAACGATTGGCCGGGCCTGGGCACGATTGTTCTCGCCGCCGGGTACAACGGCATCTTCACCACGCTCGCGCCGATCGCGCTCTACACGCTCGGTCTCAGCGCCTTGCCTTCGAGTGAGGCTAGCCTACTGGCGATGTGGGAGCCGGTCGTCGCGCTTGCCCTCGCGACCATGCTTCTCGGTGAAGTGATTTCACCGGCTCAGGTGGCGGGGGCGGCGCTCATCTTCGCGAGCGGTACGTTGCTCGTCGCACCAGGAAGAAAGAGCGCCGCCCTTGCCCGCGTTCCGCGTTAGTCCGCCGCCACGAGCTCCGGCTGGCGGGCACCGATCGGGCACGTCCCCGTGGGACAGACGCGGTCGACGATGTGGGCCCGGAACTCGTCGGGGTACATCTTCATCATCCCTAGGAGCGGCATCGGCGCGACCTGCCCGAGCCCGCAGAGCGATAGCTCGATAATGTGCTTGCTCGTTCGCTCGATCAACGCAAGGTCAGCTTCCGAGCCCCGGCCGAGCCTGATCCGGTCGAGGATCTCGACCAGAGCCGGGTTGCCCAACCGGCATGGCACGCACTTCGAGCAAGACTCATAACGGTTGAACGCGGTTAGGTACCTGGAAAAGTCCACGACGCAGGCATGCTGGTCGAAGACGACGAATCCGCCGGATCCGAGCATGCCTCCGAGGTCCGTCATGGAATCGAAATCAACCGGGATATCGAGCTGGTCACCCCGCAGCGGGCCGGCCGAGACGCCACCGGTCTGAATGCCTTTGAAGGTGGAGCCGTCCCGCATGCCGCCCCAGACATCCTCGACGAGGGTCCGCAGCGAGATCCCCATTGGGACTTCCACCAGGCCCATCGTCTTGACCGGCCCTTGCATGGTCATGAGCTTCGTACCCTTGCTCTTCTCGGTACCGATACACGCGAACCACTCGCCGCTGTTATTGACGATGTCGGGGATGTTGGCGAGGGTTTCCGTGTTGTTGGCGACGGTTGGCCGCTTCCAGATGCCCTCTTCAACCGAACGCGGCGGCTTCGTCCGGGGCTGGCCGCGCACGCCCATGATGGAATACATCAACGCCGAGCCTTCGCCGCAGATATAGGCGCCGCCTCCAGTCC
>DASYWB010000391.1:0-2074 GCA_035936495.1 Thermomicrobiales bacterium | reverse complement strand
AGGCGGTCGCCACGCATCCGCCCGCCAGCCGTCCTGGAAAGTGGCTCAAGTTCTACTACGCGACCCAGGTCGACGTTTCGCCTCCGACGTTCGTCTTCTTCTGCAACGACCCGAAGCAGCTTCACTTCTCGTATCGCCGCTATCTGGAGAACGAGTTGCGCGAGGCGTTCCATTTCACGGGAACACCGATCCGGCTCAGCTTTCGCAGCCGGGAGGATGGGCCGTAAGATGCCGCCCCTGATTGGTCTCCTCTTGGTGGTCGCGGCCTACCTCCTGGGGGGAATCCCGTGGGGCGTCGTACTCGGGAGGATCGCCGGTGGCGTCGATCTGCGGAAGGTCGGGAGCGGGGCGACCGGTACCACCAACGCGCTTCGGGTGCTGGGTTGGCGCATCTCGGCAGCCGTGTTCTTGCTCGACTTCTTCAAGGGCATGCTCCCGGTCGTCATCGGGAGATGGCTCGGTCTCGACTACTGGCTCATCGCGGCGGCGGGGGTCGCGGCCGTGGCCGGCCACTGTTGGTCACCGTTCATCAACTTCCGCGGCGGTAAAGGGATGGCGACCGGTGGCGGCGTGGCGGTCGGCATGTTCCCCTGGCTCGTGCTCCTCGGGCTCGTCACGGTGCTGGTCACCTGGCTGACCCGTTACGTGTCGCTCGGGTCTCTCGCGACCGCGGCAGCCGGGGTCGCCATTACCCTCCTTGCCGCGTGGAGCGGCGAATTGCCGTGGCAGGCGGTCTTGGCAATCGCCATCATCGCCGGCATTATCGTTTGGAAACATCACGGGAACATTGAACGCTTGATCCACGGAACCGAGCGCCGCTTCGGCGAGCGGGTCAGCTAGGCCGCCAGGTGGTCACTGAGCGTATCCCGTCGGGTGGCGTTGCATCCAGTCCCAGGCGCTCGCAACCATCTGATCCATGGTCGAGTGGACGGGTTGCCAGCCGAGCAGCTCCCGCGCTCGGGTACTGTCCGCGATCAGCGCGGGCGGGTCGCCGGCGCGGCGCGGCGCGACCTCGACCGGAACCGGACGCCCCGTCACCCGCTCGACGGCGTCAATCACCTGACGGACGCTGAACCCATCCCTCGTGCCCAGGTTGACCGGCCCCAGGCTCCGTCCCAAGCGCGATAGCGCCAAGAGATGGGCCTCCACGAGATCGACGACATGGACATAATCGCGGATGGCCGTGCCGTCCGGCGTAGGGTAGTCCGTGCCGAAGAGTGACAGATGCGTCCGCTGGCCGAGAAGCGCTTGCAGCGCAACGGGGATCAGGTGTGTCTCTGGATCGTGGTCCTCGCCGTGGTCCTTGGTCGCGCCGGCGACGTTGAAGTAGCGGAAGCAGACGTAACGCAGCCCCCAAGCCTGTTCATGCCACGGCAGCATCTGCTCGACCATCAGCTTGGAGCGGCCATAGGGGTTGATCGGCTCGGTCGGAGCAGCTTCTAGGATCGGGATAGTCGATGGCTCTCCGTAGACGGCGGCGGTCGACGAGAAGACGAGACGTTTCGTGCCGCTTTCCTGCATCGCCGACAGCAGATGGTGACCACCGACGACGTTCGTCTCGAAATATGCTGACGGATTCTGTACGGATTCGCCGACCAGCGTTGCACCCGCGAAGTGCATCACCGCATCCGGCCGGATCTCCCGGAAGATCGCCTGGAGCCGCTCGCCATCTCGCAGATCTACATCGAAGGATGGAACGCCGCCGGGCACCGCTCTCCGATGTCCGCGCCAAAAGCTGTCGAGCACCATGGGCTCGTGACCCTGGTCGATCAAGCGCTCGACCGCCACGCTTCCGATGTAGCCACCACCGCCTGTCACGAGAACCCGCACCCGACCGCCTGCCTATCCGAAAGCCCAAGCTCGCTGGAGAGATTTCCCGCGAGGAGTCGTACGGCCGATGGTACACTAGCGGCCTGAGAAGACCACCCCTCGACCTCCGCGGCCCGGTGCCGGGGCGCGTTGCGACGGGTAAACCAGCCGAAGAGGGGAGGAGGATCTGCCATGCTAACCGCGCCTCTGCTGAGCGACGTTGATAGCGAGGTGGCCGGTGCCATCAATCGTGAGCGTCACCGTC
>DASYWB010000390.1:0-3166 GCA_035936495.1 Thermomicrobiales bacterium | reverse complement strand
ATCGGCACCGGGAGGGCGCAGCGGACGATGGACAGCGTCACCGTTGAGGATGCCGCGCCCTATGCCTGTGGCGACGTCGAGGCTACTTTCGCGCTGGTCGAGCCGCTCCAAGCCGCGCTCGAGGAGCGGCAGCTCACCGCTCTCCTCCACGAGATCGAACTTCCGCTCGTCCCTGTCCTCATCGACATGGAGGCCGCCGGCATCGCGATCGACGTGCCTTTTCTCCAGACGCTCAGCGTTGAGATCAGCACCCGCCTCCAGGCGATAGAACAACAGATTCACGAGATAGCCGGTGAGCCCTTGAACATCGGGTCGAACAAGCAGATCGCCACCCTTCTCTTCGAGAAGCTGGGTCTCCGCTCGGGGCGGCGGACAAAGACCGGGTTCTCGGTCGATTCCGACGTCCTCGAATCGCTCCGCGCCGAGCACCCCATCGTCGAGCTGCTCTTGGAGCACCGCATCCTAGCCAAGCTCAAGTCGACCTATGTCGATGCTCTGCCACTCCAGGTCAACCCGGAGACGGGCCGAGTTCACACCTCCTTCAATCAGACCGTCGCCGCCACCGGGCGCTTGTCATCGACAAACCCGAATGTGCAGAACATTCCGATCCGGACCGAAATCGGCCGGAGGGTACGCCACGCCTTCATCGCTGACCCGTCGCCGGAGGTCCGCCTCGTCGACGACCCGGTGTTGCTATCGGCCGACTACTCGCAGATCGAGCTGCGATTGGTCGCCCATCTCAGCGGAGAACCCGTTCTGATTGATGCATTTCGTAATGGCGAGGATATCCATCGCGCCACGGCGGCGATCGTCGCCGGGGTGGAGATCGAGGACGTCACGCCGGAGATGCGGCGGATCGCCAAAACTGTCAACTTCGGTGTGATGTATGGCATGCAGGCATTCGGGCTCTCCCGTGACACCGGTCTCAGCCGCGCCGAATCTCAGAAGTTCATCGACGACTATTGGCATCGCCTGCCCCGCGTCAGGGCATTCTTTGACGAGGTTCTCGCCTTTGGACTCGAGCACGGGTACGTCGTCACCGAGCGCTGCCGGCGGCGCTACATCCCGCAGCTGCTTTCCTCCAACGGGGCCCAACGCCTGGCGGCCGAGCGGATGGCGATCAACATGCCGGTTCAAGGCGCCGCCGCCGATACCATGAAGATCGCGATGATCCGGTTATCCCAGGAGCTCGCCGCGAGTAGACTCAGAGCGCGCATGATTCTCCAAGTCCACGACGAGCTTGTGCTGGAGGTCAGCCGCGCGGACATCGAGCCGGTGGCAAGGATGGTGGCCAAGGTCATGTCAGGCGCCGCGGCGCTCCGCGTCCCGCTTGTGGCGGACGTCGCCGTTGGCACGCATTGGGACGACATGACTCCCGTCCAAGTCCACGATGAGGCGGATTAGCCATTGCTTCCCTTTGGAAAGCTTGCCGCGCTATCGCCGGATTGGCTACACTTTGGGTAGTCAGTAAGAGTAACATCGGGTCTATCTCTAAGCGAACGATCGAGGAGCAACCAGCGACCATGCCAACCTATTCGTATCGGTGCGATACCTGCCATCATCAGTTCGATCAGATCCAACGATTCAGCGATAATCCACTCACCGATTGCCCAGCCTGTGAGGGCAGCGTCCGCCGCGTCATTCAGCCTGTCGGCGTCGTCTTCAAGGGCTCGGGCTGGTACATCAACGATTCCCGGAAGTCCTCGGACCCGGAGTCCAAGACAGCCAAGGATCAGGAGAAGCCCAAGGTATCGGAAACCGCCAAGAACGCGTCCGCGGAGAAGCCCGCGACGGAGAAAACCGAGTCTGTGAAGCCAAAGACGCCAGCCCCGGTGTAACGGCCGCCGCGTTGCCCCGCCTTTCATAAAAGGACCGGCATGCCGAGATTTCGTGATGACATCAAGGCGATCCTCGAACGCGACCCCGCGGCCCGCACGCCGTGGGAGGTCATCTTGACCTATCCCGGCTTCCACGCGATGCAGTTTCACCGGCTCGCGTCGGCCTTGCATCGGCGAGATCAGAAGTTGCTGGCGAGGATCATCTCTCACATCTCGCGCTTCCTCACCGGGATCGAGATCCATCCTGGTGCGACAATCGGCCCGCGCCTGTTCATCGATCATGGGATGGGCGTCGTCATCGGCGAGACGGCCATCGTCGGCAAGGACGTGACGATGTACCAAGGAGTGACCCTGGGTGGCACTGGCAAACACCGGGGTAAACGGCACCCGACGATCGGTGATGGCGTGATTATCGGTGTCGGAGCCAAGATTCTCGGCGACGTCCATGTTGGCGATGATGCGAGGATCGGCGGCGGTGCCGTCGTCCTCCGCGATATACCACCCGGCACGACCGCGGTGGGCGTCCCCGCGCGCGCCGTCGGTTCCAGTGCCGCCGACGGTGGTGACCGGCGTCTCGAACGACTGCCGGACCCGCAGCGGGACACGCTGGTCGCGATCCTCCAGCGTGTCGAAGAGTTGGAGCAGAAGCTCCGCGACCTCGAAACCACACGCGAAGAGGAACTCCCTGCTAGTGAGCATGACGCGGCCTGTCTCTCGGGGTGTGGCACCGGGCGTTGATTAGCCACACCCCCACCCCCCGCTGAACGGGCCTCCACACGACACCGCGTGACTCACTACAGAAGGTGCAGGGTTTCGTGATGATCCATGATTCAAGAGAAGCCATCATTTCGCGTCCAGACGCGACCGACCGCGCTAGCGGCGAGCTTGTCGTCTACAACACGCAACTGCGCGGTAAGGAACCGTTCCGGACGATTGAACCGGGCCGCGTGCGGATGTACGTCTGTGGCGTCACCGTCTACGACAGCGCGCACATCGGCCACGGGATGTCGGCGATCGTATTCGACGTGATCCGTCGATACCTTGAGTATCGAGGGTACAACGTCCACCACGCTCAGAATTTCACCGACATCGACGACAAGATCATCGCTCGGGCCAATGAGGCGGGTGTACCCCCCAGTCACCTCACCGAGAGCCTGATCCGCGAGTGGCGGGACGAGACCGCCGCGCTCAACATTCTCCCAGCGACCGTCTATCCTCGCGCGACCGAAGAGCTGCCGGGAATCATCGCCATGATCGAAGGGCTGATCGCCAAGGGCCATGCCTATCAAGCGGATGGTGATGCCTACTTTCGGGTACGCTCGTTTCCC
>DASYWB010000389.1:0-17491 GCA_035936495.1 Thermomicrobiales bacterium | reverse complement strand
ATCTACATGACCATCGCGCTTTATATCGCCATCGCCTTTACCCTCCCGATCATCATCTATCACATGGTCGGTTTCCTGGCCCCCGGTCTTACTCGCAAGGAGAAGCGCATTCTCTATGCGTCGTTACCGTTCGTCAGTTTGCTTACCGTCGGCGGTGCGGCATATGGATTCTTCTTCGCTGCCCCCGCCGCGCTTCAGTTCCTCTCGACATTTCAATCAGACATCTTCTCCTGGGAACCTGATGGCAGCGAGGTTATCGCGTTTTACCTGAAGTTGATGGTAGGCCTAGCGATCGCTTTCCAGATGCCGATCGTGATGTTCTTACTCGCCAAACTCAACATTCTCAGTACTCAGCGAATGCGGCAGTATCGAAAATATGCGGTGGTGGTCATTCTCATCCTGGCCGCAATCATCACGCCCACCCCTGATCCGTTCAATCTCGCGTTTGTTGCCGCCCCCCTATACGCCCTGTATGAGGTCGGAATCATTATTGCTCGCGCGTTCACGAGGTAACCCGAGAAACCGCCGCGATCCGTTCTCATACGTCGGGGATCAGCGCAACGGGAGGCCGCTCTTGATAGCCTCTTCACCGGCGGGCGGGACGCTGATCGTTCGCTCGTTCCGGTAGGTCACCATGCCGGGTCCAGCGCCCTTGATCTTCCGGACGAAACGGCGCTTGGTCACGTCCACTTCGACGCTCGCGCTGCCACGCGCCGCGCTGTAGTGGGCGGCGAGTGACGCGGCCGCCTCGATCGCCGCCTCGTTCTCCTCCGCTCCCGGCTGCCGCCAACGGCCAATCACATGTGATCCGGGCACCCCACGCGCATGCAGCCAGGTGTCGTCCGGACCGCCGACGTCGAACGTCACCGTGTCATTGTCCCGGCCACTCCGCCCGACGAAAATCGGGTTCCCCGCGATCTCGATGACCGGCTTCGGACGGCTGGCGGGTGTCACCTTCTTGCCCTTCTTGCGGCCCGCTTCGGAAACGAACTCGCCACCGTGCGCCTCCCATTCCGCCGCGAGCTGCTCGATCTCTCTGAAGGTCGCCGCCTGCTCGAGGTGTGTCGCCAACTGACTGAGATACTCGCCCTCTTGGCGAGCCCGCTCCTCCAACGCGGGAAGCCGCTCGGCCCCGCTTTGCGCTTTCCGGTATCGATCAAAATACGCCTGGGCATTCTCTTTCGCCGAGAGCGCTGGGTCGAGCGCGATCTCGATCCCGTCGGCGTCCAGGCTCTCCTGCCCCGGCTCGATCTTCCAGAGGTAGGCGTAAATCAATTCGCCGGATGTGCGAAACAGCTCGACGTCGACCGCCTTTGCCTCTTCCGCTTCCAAGGAAGCCAACCGGGCCTCGTTCCGGTCCATGGCTTTCTGAACGGATGCCAGGAGCCGGCTCCGCCGCTGCGCGTGCGTGACCGGAGAGTCCTCGTCGTCAATCGCACCGGCCAGCTCAGCCGCCCGCGAGATCGAGCTGACGGGCTCCTCCTCCGCTACCGCCTCTAGGTGACGCATCCGAAGAGGCGCGAAAGCGATAGGCTCCCCATCCTTCCGGTAGACGGAGGGCGCCCAGCTGCCCGTGATGAGCGGCTCCAACAGCCCGCGCGTCTCCCGGGCGATGGCAGCGAATTCCTCTTCGCCCAAATCACCCACGGAGGCCTCGGTGTCTCCCACGGCTCCGAAGGTGATCTCTCGCGCCATCGCCGGGCTCATCCCCCGGAGCTTGCTGACCAGTGCCTTGGCCACGCTCGCGCCGGGTTGGCTTCCCTCGAAGAGCTCGCCTGTACTAGAGGCGGTCAAGCGTCGCGGATCCGGCTTCTCCATCGGTGGAGGAGGTATGTAGGGAGCCCGCGGCCGGATCGGCCTGACGCGGCTCATCTGCGGAGAGACGTGCTTGACGCTCTCCATGATCAAGCCGTGATCGTCAACGAGAATCAGGTTGCTGTGCCGGCCCATGATTTCGACAACGAGGTGAACGTAGGTCGCACCGAGTTCCCCTTCCTCATTCATCTCCGCGCCGGCATCCTCCTCCTCGTCCTCCAGCGGATGATCGACGTCATCCGCGGATCGCGGTCGCGCGCCATTGTGACCCTCAAGTCGCTTGGCTATACTGATCCGCACTAGGCGCTCGAGCGGGGGTTGCTCGATGCCGACGATAACCCCGCCGCGCGCGTACTTGCGAAGCAGCAGGCCGACCGGAGTGATCAAGGAGGGGTCGAGCGAGGGCATCGCGCTCGGGAGCAGGAGGCGGGCGCGCCGAGAATCGGCGCTCGCCACAAGGGGCCGTCTCCGTCCCCCAGCGTAGACCTCCATGCCTATCGTTAGCGGGTCGATGAGCCCGATCTTCTGGATGCGGCCATCAAGGACGGTCGCGGACAACTCGTCCGCCACGGCGGCAATGGTGAGAACGTCAAACACGGAGGCGAGATCCTTTCGGCGGCGGATTCAGGGAGTGACGGTGGTGAGACGCGGCGGGAAAGGGTGAGTTGTTGCGGCGCACGGTCGATACGGCGGTCGAAGAGAATCCGGGCGAAGGGTTTGAGGTCCAGCGATCCGATGGACTCGGCGAGCGGGCGGACGACCAAATCGGCGACCTTCGTGCGCTGAGAAAACCGCACCTCTTCGTCATCTCGGGGCCGTCCGGGGTCGGCAAGGATGCGGTCATCGAGCGTCTCCGGCACCGCTTTCCCGATGCCTACTTCGCGGTCACCGCCACGACGCGAGAGCGGCGCCCCGGCGAGATCGACGGCGTCCATTACTTCTTCCTTGACGAGCCAATGTTCCTCCAACGCCAGAAGGACAACGAGTTCCTCGAGTCCGCGATCGTCTATGGCAAGCACTACGGCACACCCCGAGGCCCCATTCGACAAGCGCTTGCCCGTGGCCAGGATGTCATCGTCAAGGTGGACGTGCAAGGCGCGGCGACGATCCGCGAGCTGGTCCCCGAAGCGTCCCTGATCTTTCTCGCCCCAGAGTCGATGACCGAGCTCCTGCACCGGCTCCGCTCTCGGAAGACCGATGATCCCGACGCGCTGATGCGCCGCTTCAGCACCGCGAGCCGGGAAATCGGCACGGCGCTCGGATTTGACTACGTCATCTTCAACGAAGCGGACCGCCTCGAAGAGACACTCGATCAAATCAGCGCCATTATCACCGCCGAGCGAGGCCGCGTCCGTCAGCACAGCATCGATCTCTAGCCGTCCCGGGTGTCTTAAGGACCCGCCGCCACGGCGCTCACAGTCACCCCCTGGTCGAGCGTCTCCTCCTCGTCTTCTTCCGGCACCATCCGAAGTGACTCCCGATCCTCGACGCGATCCGTGAACAGGATCCCATCCAAATGGTCGATCTCGTGTTGCAATACCCGGGCCGGAAACCCAAACGCCTTGAGTCGAATTGCTTTATTCTCCAAGGTCGTCGCTTTGACCGTAATCGCGTCGAAACGCGGGACATCCCCGACCCAGCCGGGAATGCTCAAACAGCCCTCGGTTCCGATCTCACGACCCTGAGAGCGAACGATCTCCGGGTTGACCAGTATCACGGAGAACTCAGGATCATCCTCGTCGTGGTAGCCGGCTGGCACATGCGCCACAATCAGCCGCCGCGTGACGCCAACCTGTGGCGCGGCTAGCCCGATGCCCGGCGCATCGAGCATCGTCTCGAACATGTCCGCCGCCAACTTCCGAAGCGCATCGTCCACGGTCCGGACCCGCGTCGCCTTCTGGCGAAGACGCGGATCGCCCTCCAATATGATCTCCAGTAAGGCCATGCTTATTCGGCTCCCGTATCCGCCTTCATCTCTCTAATGACGCGTTCATCATCAGATACAGTATCGCCGAAACCATCCTTTCGGCTCAACGCGCGTCCATCATAGGAGCTGTTGCGGATCGACATCCACCGCCCAACCTGGGGGCACCGGGAGATCGTCCAAGAGTGGGTCGAGGTCATTGGCGCGGAGGATGATCTGCCACTGATAGCGACCACGCACTCGGCTGGCGAACGCCGGTGTGGGACCGAGGAGGTCGATCTCTCCGCCCATGCCAACCGCTCTCGCATGACGTGCCAGCCGCCGGGCCATCTCCTCTGATTCGGCGGCGCACGTCGTCTCGTCCTGGTGGCGGTAGATACATCGGATGAGCCTCGCGAACGGAGGGAACCGATGCACGCGCCGGAAATCGATCTCCTCGGCATAGAACGCGGCGTAATCATGCTTGGCGGCCGCCCGGACCGCGTAGTGCTCGGGAGTGTAGCTCTGGACGACGACCGAGCTTCCCGGGGCTCGCCTGCCCGCCCGGCCCGCCACCTGGGTCAGGAGCTGGAACGTCCGCTCACCCGAGCGGAAGTCGGGAAGGTGCAGAAGGGAATCGGCGTGGATCACGCCAACAGCCGTCACCCTGGGAAGATCGAGCCCCTTGGCGATCATCTGGGTTCCGACCAGGATATCGACCTCATGCCGCTCCACCTGCTGCAATAGCCCCGCATGGCCACCCTGCCTCCGCACGGCATCCTGATCCCAGCGCAAGACCCGCGCGCCGGGAAAGAGCCGCCGCACCTCCTGCTCGATACGCTGCGTGCCGGCGCCGAAGTAGTTCAACACACCGCCACAGGCCCGGCAGGCATCTGGGGGCGTCTGGCGCCAGTTGCACCGGTGGCAGAGAAGCCGCTGCCGGTCCTGGTGATAGACCAAGGGGATGTCGCAATGCGGACAGATCAGCCGTTGCCCACAAGCCCGGCAGAGGACGATCGTTGCCAGTCCCCGCCGGTTCAGGAACAGGATCGCCTGTTCCTGGCGAGCCAGCGTTCGCTCCAAGAGCTCGTGGAGTCGTTCACTCAGGTGCGCGGTATTGCCACGATGCAGCTCCAGCCGCATGTCCACCACCTCAACGGGCGGCAGATCGAGCGACGGCGCCCCGGGTGACGTTCCGGCTGCCACTGCCGTCGCCCCAACTCTGTCGGCCAGCACGAGCCGCCGGGCTGATCCTTCCTCGCTCCGATGGTACGTCTCGACCGAAGGAGTCGCGCTGCCTAAAACAAGGACCGCACCACTCCGAGCCGCCAACTGCTCGGCGAGCCGCCGCGCGTGATACCGAGGCTCCGATTCCTGCTTGTAGGTCGTCTCGTGCTCCTCGTCGAGCACGATCAAGCCGATGTCGTTCACTGGGGCGAACAACGCCGACCGCGGCCCCACCACTACCGAGAGCTCACCGCTCTGCAAGCGCAGCCAGGTCCCGTATCGCTCGGCATCCGGGAGGGCCGAGTGCAGCACGGCCACCTCTCCTGGAAAGCGCTCCTGAAACCGCCTGACCACTTGTGAGGCAAGACCGATCTCGGGCACCAGCACGATGGCCCCGCGACCATGCCGCAGGCACCAGGCGACCGCCCGGAGGTAGATCTCGGTCTTACCGCTTCCGGTCACGCCGTGCAGCAGAAGTGGGGTGGGGTCGCGCCGCTGGAGTGCATCCTCGACGGCGGACCAGGCCCGCGCCTGGTTCGCCGTCAGCGCGGGAGCACCGACCGGCGCGGGCGCCACGCTCAGCGGTTTGGCGCGCCTGACCTCTTCAATGAGGCCTTTACGGATCAGTGCGCCGATCGTGGCATGGTCAGATCCGGTCAGTTGAATCACGTCCCTCAGCGGCAACAGTGCCACGGCGCCATGCGCCGCGAGTCTGCCTCGTTGCTCCAGATATGAGACTACGGCGCGCTGTTTAGGGGCGGTCTCAAGCGAGAGCGAATCGGGCCGGTTCGGCACCAGGCGAATGAACCGCTCGAGGCCGGGCGCGGGGCGATGATGGGTCACGCGCGCGACACGCTCGACAAGCCCCCGCTCCTCCAGGCGAGCGATGACGGTTTTCAAGCTGCTGCCCAGCTGCTCTTGCGCCGCCTCCAGACTGATTTCTCCGCGCTTTGCCAGCAGATCCAGGAGACGACGCTGGGCGGGGGTCGCCGCTTGCAATGTGTCTTGGGACAGCTCGACCACCAGACGAAGGTATTCGACCGCGCGATGGCTCACGCCGGGTGGCAAGAACGGGGCAAGCGCCGAGAACCGGGTCGTCACGGTTTCCCGCGCGATCCACTCGCCGAGATCGAGCGCTTCGGCATCCAGCCGGAAGGCCGGCTCGACCAGCGCGTGAATCGGCCGCGTCGAGTAAAGTTCGCTGGAGTTCTCCTCATCGAGAAACTCGATCACGATACCCAGCGCCAGCTTCTTCCGAATCGGCACCCAGACTAGCTGTCCGGAATCAACCCGCGTCACCCATTGTCGGGGCACGAGATACGCCAGAATGCCACCAGCGCTTCCACCGCGCGCGCTGTCTACCGCGATCCGGACCGCCCGCCCGGCGACGTTATTGGTTGCCGGGGGCGCATGCTGAGTCTCCATCCTGTCAGCCTACACGTTGATGACGAAATAGAACAGATGTGCCGATCCGGCACTCCAGCTTCCGGTCGCCTTTACAGATTCAGCCGAACATTCGTATAGTGCAGGACAAGCCCGATCGAACCCATGCTCGAAGAGCGTAAGGCGGAGGACACGCATCATGGCCCAGGCTCCAACCAGGACGACTATTCAGGAACAGTTCGAGCAAGCGTTCGCCACCTCACGCGAGCAGCACGCGCGTGCTCGCCAGGTGATCCCCGGTGGCATCACGCACGACGGGCGGCGCCTCAACCCGTTTCCGATCTATGTCACCCGGGCCGACGGCGCCCATAAGTGGGACGCCGACGGGCATGAGCTGATCGACTTTGCGATGGGCCATGGCGCACTGATCCTGGGTCATAACCGGCCAGAGGTGGTGCAAGCGCTGCAGCATCAAGTGACGCATGGTACCCACTACGGCGCCAGCCACGAGGGAGAGATCGCCTGGGCTGAAAAGATCCAAGAGCTGGTCCCCTCCGCCGAGCACGTGAAGTTCACCGGCTCCGGCACCGAGTCGACCATGCTCGCGGTCAGAATCGCCCGGGCCGTTACTGGCCGGACCACCGTGGTCAAGTTCGAAGGTCATTTCCATGGTTGGAATGATTACCTGCTGAAGGGTGAGAAGTCGCCGTTCGCCGACCCGAAGGTCGTCGGCATCCCCGACGCTGTCCTCGAGACGATCACGGTCCTCCCGGCCGATGATCCGGAGACGCTGAAGGCCCGCCTTGCCCAAGGGGACGTTGCCGCGGTCATTATGGAGCCGACAGGCGGTTCCTGGAGCGAGGTTCCCCTCGCTGAAGACTTCCTCCAGCGTGTCCGTGAGATGACCGCCAGCAGCGATACGGTCCTCATCTTCGACGAGGTGATCTCGGGATTTCGATGGGCGCCGGGTGGCGCTCAAGAGCGCTACGGCATCACCCCCGACGTGACGACGCTCGCCAAGATCGTCGCGGGAGGGCTGCCCGGTGGAGCGGTCGCCGGCAATCGCGAAATCATGGAGGTTCTTGCCTTCCGTGACGATCCGGCGTGGAACATGACCAAGAAGGTCCGGCACCCCGGCACGTACAATGCCAATCCGTTGACGGCCGCGGCGGGTCTTGCCTGTCTCAGCATCTGTGCCGATCCGGGCGTTCAACGCTATTGTGATGAATTGGCGAGGAAGGCCCGCATTGGACTGAACCAGGTCTTTGAGGCCCGGAACGTCCGAGGCTTTGCCTGGGGCGACAGCTCGACCTTCCACATCGTCCTCGGTGAGACGTGTGCCAACCGCACCGGCGGCGACCTGCGCTACCCGGAGGGCGTCTCGAGCGCAGCACTCAAGATGAGCGGCTCCAACGCGCTGGCATCTTCGCTTGTGCAAGGGATGCTATTGGAGGGCGTCGATCTCTTCAGCGCCGGGGGCATGCTCAGCACCGCTCACACCGAGGCCGACATCGACCATCTCGTAACCGCGATGGACCGCGTCCTCGACCGCATGGAGGACGAGGACCTGCCGATTTCCTAGCGGTATACCGACTCCCGGTAGGCACCAACGCTAGAAGGAACCACAACCGCTCGCGACAGCCGCTCCCGGTGCGCGGCGTTGGCATGGCGGGTGGGATCCTGCGAGCGTGGGTAGTTGGAGGCCGGCCTCACCCCAGGGCTTGGAGGGCTGGCATTCGAGGTCCCCTGGGCCACTGGCGCCCAGCTAGTCCGCGGCTGGCCGCTCGACGGGAGCGTCGACCGGCTCCGGCTCAGCCGTCGGATCGAACCTGCGGCTCCAGGCTGGGTCACGCCAGCGCGCGACGCCGTAACTTACCGCCGCCACAACCGTGGGCACAACCAGCGACAGGTACCACGTCTGAGCCACCGATAGGCCGAGATCGTTATGGTAACCCGCGACGAAGAGCATACCGAGGTAGGTCAGTAGCCAGAGACCGATCGCCAGGCGGAGTGGTGCCTGAGACGGCGGTTGGAGGTATTCGTACCGGGGCACATGGCGACCGCGGTTCGTCCTATCGAGCCACGGCGCCAGCAAGACGATGGTAAAGACTAGGCCGGGGAAGACCAGACCGCCGAGAAATTGCGGACCGATTGTCCCGATCGGCGTCGAGAAGGACGCGCCTGAAGGCACGATTTCTAAAAACCCAAAGACCCAGAGAAGGTACCAATCCGGCTTAACCTCCTGAGTCCCGGGTCCCGGCGGACCGTAGGCCTCAAGCGGGTGAACCTCGAATAGCGCCGAGAGAATGAACAACGCGCCGAACATGATCAGCAGCAGCTGACCGGCCAGCAGCGCCTGGTAGGGCCAGGCGGGCACACCCAGCACCTTTCCGGGTTCGGCGAGCTTCCGTGCATAGCCCGGCTGGCTGTGTTTGTTCTTGATCACGAGCAGGATGTGGGCGCCCATGGCCATCGTGATCAATGCCGGCACCACGAAGATATGGAGCGTATAGAGCCGGGGGAGGCTGCCCAATGTTGGGAAAAACCCGCCGAAGAAGAGCTCCGCCGCGACGTCACCGACGAAAGGGATCGATCGGGCAATCGAGAAGCCAATGCCGGTCGCGGTCACCGCGTACGAATCGAAGGGCAGCGCGTAGCCCAAGA
Organism: Thermomicrobiales bacterium; assembly: GCA_035936495.1. Taxonomy (GTDB): domain Bacteria; phylum Chloroflexota; class Chloroflexia; order Thermomicrobiales; family UBA6265; genus DASYWB01. Next base: position 8,499 of record DASYWB010000389.1, on the reverse strand, counting down.
AACCAGCCAGGAGCGTCAGGATCAGCAGCACGACGCCGATGATCCAATTGAGCTCGCGCGGCTTCCGATAGGTGCCGAAGAAGAAGATCCGGATCGTGTGCAGCAGGATCGAGAAGACCATCAGATGGGCCGCCCAATGATGGACGTTCCGAAACAGGTTTGCCACCGGGATCGACTCGATCAGCTTGACGCTGGCGTACGCCTCCGGCAGCTCTTCTCCCTCGACCTCAATGGGAGCGATTGAGGGGATGTAGATGAGGCCGAGGTAGATCCCTGTCGCGACCAGGATGAGAAAGCTGAACGCGGCCATCTCACCAAAGAAGAAGGTCGTGTGAACCGGGAACGCTTTTCGCCCATATTTCCGGTGGAACGCATGGACGCCCAGTCGCTCGTCTAACCAGCCGCCAGGCCGCCGGCGTCGCCCATCCGTTGGTGGCGGAATTACACGGTGAGTTTCGACCGTGCGCCGGGCCGGCGCCGCTTTGCGCGTGGAAGCTGGGGCCCCCGCTGGGCGCTCTCGTCGTCCTTCCATGCGTTCCCCGTTCCTTCCCCTTGTCGCGCTGCTCCGGCGAGCGGACCGACTACTCTGGACCAACCGGGCCAGAAAATGGTCCGGCTACGACGACGATCCCCTCGTCGTTGACCGCAATCGGTAGCGACGGCAATGGCCGGTTCGCTGGACCGCTAATCACCTCGGCATCGTCCTCCGGATCGAACCGGCTGTCGTGGCAGGGGCAAGCAATATTGTTGTCTTCGTTGAGCTCTGCGTAGACCACACAACCCAAGTGCGTGCAGATAGCGCTATACGCGACCAGCGCGTCCGCCCCGTCGCCCTCGGCGAGGCGCACGACCTCGATCAGATTCGCTTGGTTGTCACTCTTCTCCAGCGGGAAAGCTTGAACCCCTTCCCCCACCGCGATCTCGTCCGCCCGCAGTGGCGTGCCGGCCGACGCTCCTCCGGCGTACATGGCGTAGACGAGCGGATCACCGACCGCTACCTGCGCCTTCTGCTGGCTGAGCGCCCTGAGCGCCAGCGCCGGCAACGCGAAGGCCAGCGCGAAGGTGCCATAGGCGAGGCGAATCAACCACTTCAGGGCGCGCCGCCGATTGATGAGCCAGTCGTCACCGCGATGTTGCATCACCCTGTCCTTTCGTCCGCTGTGCCACTTACCAGGGGATCCCATCGTCCCGTTCGTCGAAGCGAGCTTCGTCGCCGACGAAGGCCTCTTTGTAAAACACCAACAAGGTGGCGAGGAGAAAACATCCGACGCCGGCCAGCCAGCCCATGATCCAGACATCCCAATCGCTGACCAGACCGACGCCAACCAGGACCGCGTCAGCGAACAACACGAGCGAGGCGATCACGATTGCCAAGCTAAGCGGGTTCGTGAGTCGCGGTGGCGCCCGGCCAGGCACAAGCACCCGGCCCTCCGAGATGACCGAGATCAGACCCTCCACGGCGAAGATCAGGAGCGTCACGGCCAGGGCAACAAGACCGATCTCCAGCTCATTGAATGCGAAGACCGCCTCCTCGCCTCCGCCCCGTCGGAAGTACGAGATCGCGGCCGCCGCCGCCGCGGCCAGCGCGATCACGATACTGACGTACGGCAGCTTCGGCGAATTGTCCATGACGTCTCTCCCTCGCCGACCAAGCAACACGATTTGCCGGCGGCGAATACGGAGCGGGCTCGCCGCTAAACCGCAACCCGAATGCCAAGCCCGCACGCGTAGGTAGCGGCCAAAGGTGATCGCCGGACGCCAGCGCCGTCGAACCGCCGCCCGGGGCATGCACGGCTCTCTAATAGTGCCGGATCGTTTGCCACAATGACAGCCTGGCCTTGCACGCGTACATCGTGCCGGCATCCCGGCTGAGGCCCGGCTCTGCAGCCAACACAGCGCGACCGCGAACCACTTCGCCCGGAGCGGAGCCCACGATGCCACCATCCTACGTCTGCCAGGCTGGTCCTGATTGAACCTCAGCAGGTCTCGGGGTGGGCACCCCACGCGGCCAGCAGCGCCGCGTAGGCCTCCGGCGTATCGACGTCGGGCGGAGGGGCAATGCCGTCAACTGGCACCGTCAGCCGACGGGCCTCATTGGCCCGCACGACCTCCCGCGCGCCGATGTCTCCAGTGATCGCGCGAAGATCGCCGAACATCTCCCGCGCAAAAAGAACCGGGTTCCCCAGCTCGCCCCCATACTCCGGGACAACGATGGCCGCGCCGGTCCGCTGGTACGCCGTGATCAGCCGATCAATCACCTCGGTCGTCACCCCCGGCTGATCGCCGAGCAGGAACATGACGGCATCTGATCTCGAACTGAGCGCGGCCAAGCCGATTTTCAGCGAGCTACTCTGACCCGATGCGTAATCCGGATTGAGGACGGTGCGTTGCCCAAGATCCCCGACTTCCGCCGCAATCCGCTCCGCCTCATGGCCGAGAACGACGATGACCTCACTCAGACGCGAAGCGCACACGGACCGCACCACGTGGCGCAAGATCGGCTCACCGCCGAGCGGCAAGAGCTGCTTCGGCCGGCCCATCCGCGAAGACTGCCCAGCCGCCAGGACGACCCCGCTGACCGATGCCCGGTCAGCCATCACCGCTCGCCGGGCCCCGGATGTGGCCTTTCGCCTCCGTCAACGTCCCGCCGGGCCGGCCATGCCGTACCGCGATGATCTCCGCCAGAATCGAGACAGCCATCTCATCGGGACTCTCGGCGCCGATGTTCAGGCCAATCGGACCCCGCACCCGCTCTAACGACTCCGGCGGGACACCGGCTTCTTGGAGACGCTGACGCCGGTCCGCGTTCGTCTTACGGCTCCCAACCGCGCCGATGTAGCGGGCGCCCGTGGCAAGTGTCCCGACGAGCGCCGGCTCATCGAACTTTGGATCGTGGGTCAGGATCGCGACGTAGGTCTGCGGTCCAATCCGGACGCGCTCAATCGCCTCGTCCGGCCACGCCACGATCAGCTCATCGACGTCGGGGAACCGCTCCTCCGTGGCCAGTGCCGCGCGGGCGTCGGTGACGATGACACGGTACCCGAGCTGCTTCGCGAACCGGGCGAGGGACTGGGCAACGTGCACGGCGCCAAAGATGAGGAGCGTTGGAGGAGCCGGATAGGTCGCTATGTAGATCTCGCGGCTCCCACCGTCCGTCGCCGGATAGGCACGCGTCTCCGAACGTTCCGCGGCAAGCAGTTCCCTCGCATCCGCCGCCACCCGCTCATCGAGGTCCGGACCGCCCAGGCTCCCCAGCCGGTCGCCTTCCTCGACCAGGAGCTTTGCGCCGAGCGGTTCACCGCTGACGACCGTCGCGAGCGCGACCGGCGTTCTGGACGCCATCGCCGCTCGTAGTCGCCGGTAGATCTCGGTTTGGCTCATTGGACGTTCCCCGCGGTAATCGATGCCGGTCGAGGTGAAGCGGGTACATGACGACGGACTGGGGACGTGTCATCGACCGCCCCGAGGAGCTCCGCGAGCGCCTCGAGACTGTGCAGGTTATGGACCGGCAGGAAGTGATCGGTGTAGGGCAACGCCGCCCTAATCCCCTGCGTTAGCGGCTGGTAGCCAGCCGCGCCCAGGAGCGGATTGAGCCAGATCAGCCGCTGGCAAGACCGTTGCAGTCGTGCCATCTCGCGCGCCAACAGCGCCGGATCGCCCCGATCCCAACCGTCGCTAATGAGCACGACGGTCGCGCCGGAGCGCAGGACCCGGCGCGCCCACTGATAGTTAAACGTCTTTATCGCCTCACCGATCCGCGTCCCCCCCGACCAGTCTTCGACCGAATCGACCACGTCTTGAATCGCGATATCGACGTCTCGCCGGCGGAGTTCCCGCGTCACCCGGGTGAGGCGAGTGCCGAAGACGAATACTTCCACGGCGTCAAGCCCGTGCTCGAGCGCGTGGACGAAGCGAAGCAGCAGCCGCGTGTAGCGATCCATCGAGCCAGAGATATCGCACAATAGGATCAGGGGGCGCATGCGCTCCCGGCGACGCCGATAGCGTAGGTCGACCGGAATGCCCGCGTAGCGCATGCTTCCGCGGAGCGTCGCGCGGTAGTCAATGGCGTCCCCACGCACCGACCGCTCGCGGCGCCGGGTCTCTCGCTTGCCCAGCCGCCAGTTCATTCCCTCGATGATCCGGCGCGCTTCCGCCGCCTCCGCCGGAGTGAACCGCGCGAAATCCTTCTTTCGTAACGCCTCTCTGGCGCTGAATAAGATCACGTCCTCCGGCGGCGCTTCCACGTCCTCCGGGTCGCCGGTAATCGGTTCGTCATCCGCTCCCTCGATCGCCAGCAGCGTCCGGTCTTCGCCGATCGCCCCGGCGGTCTCGCTCTGCTGGCCACCGGATCGCGGCTTCGCGCGATCGGGTAGGCCGAATTGCTCGACCTCTTGCTCGGACAGAAATGTCTCGACGGGAAGCGCGTCCGCCCCAGCCAGCTCGCGCCAGAATCGGGCGAAGGCCGCGTCGAAGGGTGGAATCTGCTCAGGACGGGTCACAACCGTTGCTCGGCAGGCGAAGTAGACGTCCTGTTGTCGCCCGATATCAATGGCCGACAGCGCGTCTACCAGGCTCATCACCTGACCGGAGCCAACGGGTAAGCCGGCGCTCCTCAGCTCGCGAGCGAATCGCACCAGGTTGGCAATGACCCGCGCGCTGGACACGTCCGATTCGGAGATATGGTCGTCACGGCCCAACACGGGCTTGATCAACGGGACAAACGACTCGAGCTCGCGATCGCGATCCATCTCAACCCGCCGGGGCGCGAACGGCCCGGCTCACGAGCGCCGCTGCCTTCTCGCCATGGACCTGCTCGACGTCCTCTTGGTATTTCAGGATTACCCCGAGCGTCTCATCGACCACCTCGGGCGAGAGATCCCGGCTCCCCAGGGCGATCAACGCGCGTGTCCAATCGATCGTCTCGGCCATACCTGGCGGCTTGAAGAGATCAACCTCCCGCAGGCCCTGTGTGAACCCGCAAATCTGGCGGGCAAGCTGCTCCGGCGCCTCCGGCACGCGCGCGGCGAGGATCCGGAACTCCTTCTCGAAGGTCGGGAAATCGATCCAGTAGTAGAGACAGCGCCGCTTCAACGCATCATGAATTTCCCGCGTCCGGTTGGATGTCAGAATCACGATCGGCACATGCTCGGCCCGCATCGTCCCCAATTCGGGAACGGTGACCTGAAAGTCGGAGAGCAGCTCCAACAAGAACGCCTCCAGCTCCTGGTCGGCGCGATCCACTTCATCGATGAGTAGAACGGGCGCCCGATCGTGCGCCGCATCGATGGCCTGGAGCAGTGGACGCTTGAGCAGAAACTCCTCGCCGAACAGGTTCCGCCGGGTAGACTCCGCATCCGCCGCGCCGCCCGTCGCCTCGATAGTGCGGAGGTAGAGCATCTGGCGCGGATAGTCCCACTCGTAGATAGCGGAGCTCGCGTCCAGCCCTTCGTAGCATTGCAAGCGGATCAAGGGCGTGTCGAGAATGTCAGCCAGGGTCTTCGCGATCTCGGTCTTCCCAACGCCCGCCTCGCCTTCAAGCAAGAGCGGCTTACGGAGTCGCAGCGTGAGGTAGAGTGTCGTCGCCAGTCCCCGGTCGGTGACGTATTTCGCCCCACGCAGGGCCTGGTCGAGCTCTTCTACGCTATCAAACGTCCGTCCCGCGAAGCCTTGCTCAGTCTCTGGAGTCGCCACTACCGAGGTCATCGTATCCAAACGTTCATCCAATTCCACGAAGCCGTCCCCGGTGTGAGACCAGGATCGGCGCGGTCAATCGCCCGATATGACAAGTATCGGCCAGTCTCACTGATGACGCCATCCCCGGGCACGAGCGGCTCCCCGATGCTGCTACAATACCCGCCGCGAGGAAACGCCTCCCCTGCCGGAGTGGCGAAATGGCAGACGCGGCGCACTCAAAATGCGTTGGGGCAACCCGTGGGGGTTCGAATCCCCCCTCCGGCATCGACACCATGAAAAGGCCGAATTGATGCGGTTTTTTCGCGCGTGTTCCGCTTTTTGTCACAACTTTGTCACGAACGCGCTTAGGAGGCCTGCTCGATCATGGCGTCGAGGCGGTCAGCGGCTTGGCACTGCATGTCCGCGCTGACATGCGAGTAACGGTTCAGCGTGATACTCACGTCGGAGTGCCCGAGTCGTTCGGCAACGATTTTTGGGTGCTCACCACCGAGCAGCATCAGCGTCGCGGACGTATGCCGCAGATCATGGAAGCGGATCTTCGGCACACCCGCTGTCGCGATCAGCTTGCGGAAGCGGCCCGCCAAACTGTTGACGTGCAACGGCGCGCCGCTCTCGTTGGCGAAGACTATCCCGCAATCCTCCCAGGCGTCGCCCAAGGCGAGCCGCTGTTCGAGCTGCCGGAGTCGGTGATGCCGAAGGCTCTCCACCGCTGATGGAGGCAACGCAATAGATCGGCGGCCACCGGCAGTTTTTGGCGCGCCAAAGACCCACGTCCCGCCCGTGCCCCGGCTCCGCGTCCGCCGCACCGCCAACACGCCGCGCTCAAGATCCACGTCGGGCCACATCAGGCCCAGCAATTCACCACGTCGCATGCCTGTTAAGAGTGCCAGGCGCCACAGGGCGGCGAGCTCGGTTTCGTCCCCGACGGCAAACACGGCGGCGACTTGCTTCGCATCCCAGGTTTGGTACTCCGGGTTCGCGGGTCGTGGTGCGTCCACCGCCTCCGTGACGTTCCGGTTCACCATGCCCCAGCGGACGGCCTGCTTGAGTGCCCGGTGCAACACGTTATGAATCTGGTGAACCGAGGTCGGTGAGAGACCGGCCGCCAGGCGATCCGCGTAGAGCCGCTGCACGTCGAGCGGCGACAGCTTCACGAGGCGGATACTACCCAGCACGGGCACGACGTGCTGGCGCATAAGGTCGCTATAGCGCCGGTGTGTGGATGGCCGGAGCGTTGGTTCAATCGACGGCAGCCACCGGTCCAAATACTCGCGGACCGTCATCTTGCCCGCGTCCGCCATCCCGCCCTGTTCCGCTATGCGGATCGTCTCCCGGACCCGTTCCTCACAGGCTTTCCGTGTCGGAGCGCTGACGCGCTTCTGACGCCGCTTGCCGGTGACCGGGTCCGGCCCGAGGTCTACCACGGCGTACCACGACACGCCACGCTTGCCGGTGAACTTCTGGATGCTGCCCTTCATGGTGTCGCCTCCGTATTAGCCTGGCCGTGCATCGCCGTCGTTCCTTGGGTCATAATGAATATGTCCTCCCCTGTCCTAGCAGGTGAGGGGCTACCGGCCGTCGCGTGGCTCGTTCACGCGACGGCTTTTCCCTCAGCGGGATCCTCCGAGAGGAACGCTTCGAGGTCGCTCTCCCGCACACGATACCCGCTCTTGCCCCCGAAGTTCCGGCCGGCGAGTTGTCCATCGCGAAGCCAGCGGCGCACTGTCTCCGGATGCACCTGGAGCCGCTCGGCGATCTGCGCCACGGTCAACCACTGCTTGCGTTCCACTCTCCGCACCTCCTGATCTTCGCGTCGCGAGCCTGGACACATCATAGCACGACGCGATGCCACTCGATACGGCGTCCACGCCGTCATGGCGAAGCACAGCGGCCCCGAGCCGAAGCCCAGGGCCGTTGCCATGCCGCACGTTGTGACCTAGGAGGCGATCGCTTGATCCTCCGAGAGCCACGTTTCGACGTCATTGAGCGTCCAGTCGAACCGCTCACCGGCGACAACGGCATTGTGGTCAATGTCCGCGATCATGTAGTCGCCGAGGTCGTGGGCGTGCGGGGTGCGGACCCGAGACTTTCGTAGGGCACACCCGTGCTTGGCGAGCGCGCGACGGATGCGCGCCTCTCGTGGCTCCACGCTGTGGCGAGCGTAGAGGTTCGGTGCTTCGTTTGTTCTGGTCATGTCGAGCATTCCTTCTTGGTTGATACGGATAAAGATCCGTGCCGCACCAAGCCTCGCCATGCCTTGCCTCGCCATGCAATGCCACGTACTCCCCTCATCATAGCGGAGCCAGTCAAGGGCCGACTCAAGTGACGTCTTCCCGCTTCTCTGAGTCAGGCGTGATCGGCCAGGCCCGGCGCAATGCTGCCTCAATTTTCACTCGGCATGATCGACGCCCCGAAGTTCCCCGTTGCGGATCTGATCAATCACACTCTCTCGCGTCTCAGGGGGGAAGATGTCAAGCTGCACGCCAATCGCCAGCCAATACGTCGTGATGGGCATATTCCCCCAGGTGATCGGTTCCGAACGATCAGAGTGCTGCTCTGCCGTTTCCCGCATGAAGGTATCAGCGCACGCCGGCGAGCAAATGAGGAAGGTCTCATCGTCAACATCGGAGTAAAAGACCTTCGCGTGTCCAGTCACATGCGCCATGCAATTGTCGCAGCGAGCCGTGATGGTGGCCCCCCGGGTATCCTGGTTGATCCTGGCCTCAAGACCCATGTCGTCATCCTCCTTTAGCGGGGCACGTAATGATGCCCCAGCTCGCGTCTATGGTTATTCCTCGCGTGAGC
>DASYWB010000388.1:0-2379 GCA_035936495.1 Thermomicrobiales bacterium | reverse complement strand
CCAAGCGGCTCGGGGCGGCTCCGTGCCGGCCGACCTCGCGGTTCACCCGCAACCGGTGCTCGGCTTCTATGGCGTGCTGGACGAGCGGCTCGACCTCGACCTCCTTGCCGCCGTGGCGGACACCCGGCCCGATTGGACGGTCGCGCTGGTCGGGCCGGTGGTCAAGATAGACCCGGCCGATCTTCCCCAGCGCCCAAACATCATCTATTATGGAAAGCGGGACTACAAAGACCTACCCAGTTTCCTCGCCGGATTTGACGTTGCCTTGCTGCCGTTCGCCCAAAACGAGGCAACGCGGTTTATCTCGCCGACGAAGACGCTCGAGTACCTGGCGGGTGGCAAGCCCGTCGTGGCAACGTCAATCCCCGACGTGGTCTCGCTCTACGGCGAGGTGGTCCGGTTCGCGGATGAGCCGGCGGCGTTTATCACTGCTATTGAAGCCATCCTCGCTGAGTCGCCGGCCGAGCGAGCGCGACGCCTTGCTGCCGCGGCCGCTCTCCTCCCGCTCTACGACTGGGATACCATCGCCGATCGTATCAGACAGCTGATGGAGGAGGCGCTGATGCCGGCCGCCGCGGTGGCAGACTCGCTGTCCGCGTGATCGCCGCGTGGCAAGCGCGCATTCCATTGGCGCCATGGCGCCCAAGGTTGACCGATTCGTACCATCCGCCATGCGGAGAAATGGGACCGATAAGATGTACGATTACCTGATCGTCGGCGCCGGCTTCGCCGGGAGCGTGCTCGCCGAGCGGCTCGCCAGCCAGGAAGGCTGCAAGGTCCTGGTGGTCGAGCAGCGGCCTCACATCGCGGGGAACGCCTACGACCACTATGATGACGCCGGGATCCTGGTCCACAAGTACGGCCCCCATATCTTCCATTGCAACGCGCCTGAGATCTACGATTACCTCTCCCGGTTCACCGCGTGGCGGCCGTACCAGCATCGTGTGCTGGCCAGCGTCGAGGGGCAGCTCGTTCCCATCCCGATCAACCTCGATACGGTGAACCGGCTCTATGGCCTAAACTTGACGGCGTTCGAGATGGAACAGTTTCTGGCTTCGGTGGCCGAACCGCGCGAGCGCCTGGAGACCGCCGAGGACGCCGTCGTGAGCAAGGTCGGGCGCGACCTTTACAAGAAGTTCTTCCGTGGTTACACACGTAAGCAGTGGGGGCTGGACCCGAGCGAGCTGGACGCCTCGGTCACCGCTCGCATCCCGACCCGGACCAACCGGGATGATCGCTACTTCACCGATACCTACCAAGCGATGCCGCTGCATGGCTACACCCGGATGTTTGAGCGAATGCTGGCGCATCCCAACATTCATCTGATGCTTAACACCGATTACCGCGATGTCGCGCGGTTCGTGCCGCACCGGGAGACGATCTACACCGGTCCGATCGACGCCTTCTTCAATGAGCGGTTCGGGCGGCTGCCCTACCGCTCGCTCGAATTCCGGTTCGAGACGCTCGACTCGTCGGCCTATCAGCCGGTCGGCACCGTCAACTACCCGAATGACTACGCCTACACCCGGATCACCGAGTTCAAGCACCTGACGGGTCAGGTGCACCCACGGACCAGCATCGTCTACGAGTTCCCATGCGCCGAGGGCGATCCCTACTACCCCATTCCACGGCCGGAGAACATGGCCCGCTACAAGCAGTACGCGGATCTCGCTGAGCAGACGCCCGAGGTCCACTTTGCCGGTCGGCTGGCAACCTACAAGTACTACAACATGGACCAAGTCGTGGCGCAGGCCCTGACGCTCTACGGGCGCCTGAGGGAGCGGCGCCGGATCGACGCGGCTCTCCCGCCGGTGCCTGCCGGCCGGGTCTCAATCGCCCACGCCAGCGTTCCCGGCACGACCGTGGTTCCAAACGGGGCCAAGCGGGGCTGATCCCGCGCGGTCGCTGATCGCGATTCGGAACGGCCCCCTCTGAACTCGGGGGACCCAAGCCCCGCTCCCGAGATCCGATGAGGGATTGTTGCTGCCGGTTGTGGATGATTCGACCACGGGTATCCGTCGATGGTCGGTGTTATCCATCGCGGCGAGCGGTGGGTGTGGCACCGGCTCCTGGCGTGGCATCGGGGGCCGGGGTTCCTAGTGGGTCTGTGGCGGTCGTGACGAAGGCTGTGACGAGCGCCTCCAGTCCTTCCGGGGTGAAGGAGGCAGCGGCGAAGAGCCAGGGGCTATCCACTTCTCCCCAGGCGAAGGTATAGATTGGGCGGATCAATTCGGGGGTCCCGGGCTTGTCGCCGGCCATCCCTGCCGTGGTCTCCGCGCGAACCCATACGAGGTTCCCCTCCCGGCCGAATGTCTCCGCGCCATAGTCGGCGATCTCGATCACTGAGGCAACGAAGACGCCGGCGGTAAAGTCCTTTGG
>DASYWB010000387.1:0-5958 GCA_035936495.1 Thermomicrobiales bacterium | reverse complement strand
ATCTCAACGTTCCCGAACGGCTGGGGTGGTCGCCGAGGCCGAGAGCCTGATCAACGACGGGATGGCCGTCACGCTCTACATCATGCTGCTGGGGTTGGTCATCACCGGTCGAGCGGACGCCTCGGACAGTATCGTGCTATTCGGCCGGGAGGTTGCCGGGGGGATCCTGATCGGCACGGTGCTGGGCTTCGTATTCTCCCGGCTGACCGGCACCATCGACGATCACTTGATCGAGATGATTCTCTCGGTCGCGCTGGCCTATGGGAGCTACTTGCTGGCCCAGTCGGTGGAAGCGTCCGGTCCGCTCGCATGCGTCGCGGCGGGCTTTATCCACGGAAGCTATGGTCGGACCGTCGGCATGTCGGAGCAGACGAACCGGCTGCTCGACGATCTCTGGGAGTTCATGGGCTTCGTCGCCAACGCGCTCGTCTTCCTCCTCCTCGGGTTCAGCGTGAACATCGAGCGCCTGCTTGGCGACGCCTGGCCCGCGACGGTGGCGGGGATCGCGGTGCTGCTGGCACGGGTCTTGGTCATCAGTATCGCGGCGGTGACCATGCCCCCTCACCTTGAGGTCATCCGTTCCCAGGCCGAACGAATCGTCTTGATCTGGGGAGGGTTGCGGGGCGCCTTAACGGCGGCGCTGGCGCTGGCATTGCCCGAGGGTACGCCACACCGGGATCTCGTGATCTCGATGGCCTTCGGCGTGGTGCTCTTTACCTTAGTGGTCCAAGGGCTCACCTTGCGGCCGCTGATCCGCCGTTTGGACTTGACACCGCCCGCCACCTGATGGGGAGGTCAGCCTGTTCAAATCTCCTCTAAGGCAGCTTGGTTTGGAGAGATACAACGATGGATGATGGCATATTGAATCCAACCGGATTGCTACTGCTCATCGCGCTGACCAGCGCGCCGGTGGCGCTCGGCGTGGGGCGGCGAAACGCGGCCTGGACGGCGCCGGCCGCGGCGGTGATGGCGGCGCTGGGCGTCGTGGTCACGCTCTGGGGATGGGTGGCGGGTGAGAGCCAGGTCAACCTTGCCTGGGCTCCAAGCTGGAACTTGCGCTTTGCCTTCGCGCTGGATGGTCTGGCCCGGCTCTATGCCTTGCTGGCGACCGGGATCGGCCTGGCCGTCGTCCTCTATGCCGGACGCTATATTCCGCTCCACCTCGCGCATCAGAAGCGCGATCAGGACGAGGTCGTGCCGTTCTTCGGGTTGCTCATGCTGTTCATGGGAGCCATGCTCGGCCTGGTGATGGCTCAGGATCTCCTGATCCTCTTCGTCTTCTGGGATATCACCGCGATCGCATCATATCTCCTGATCGGCTTCGATCAGGATGACCTCGAAGCGCGAGCGGCGGCGCTCCTTGCCATCCTGATAACCGGGGTCAGCGCCGTCTGCTTGTTGATCGGCGCGCTGCTTTACCATGCCGAGTTCGGCACCTTCAGCCTGCCGAATTTGCAACGTCAGGTCGGGACGAGCGACTGGAGCGGCGCCCCTGTCGCGGCCGGCCTCATCTTGCTGGCGGCGCTCGCGAAGAGCGCCCAGGTGCCGATGCACTTCTGGCTCCCCCGGGCGATGGCCGCGCCGACGCCTGTCTCGGCTTATCTCCATTCGGCGGCAATGGTAGCGGCGGGCGTATTCCTGATCGGACGGGTCTATCCCCTGATCGCCCTGGAGCAGTGGCTCTTGGACAGCCTGCTGGTGATCGGGTTCGCCTCGATGGTCGTGGGCGGCGTGCTGGCGACGACGCGGACGGAACTGAAGCAGATCCTCGCCTATTCCACGATCTCGCAATATGGCTACGTGGTGGCGATGTTTGGGATGGGCGGAAAAACGGGAGTCGGCGCCGCCAGCTTCTACGTGGTCGTCCACGCGCTGGCCAAGAGCGCGCTCTTCCTGACCGCTGGCGCGGTGACGGAGGCGACCGGCGAGAAGCGGCTGGCGCGGCTCGGTGGCCTCCGCCGGTCGATGCCCGCCCTGGCGGTGGGCAGTGGCGCGGCGGCCGCGGGACTCGCCGCCCTTCCACTGACGAGTGGCTTCTTCAAGGATGAGCTGTTCTTCAAGGCGGCCCTGGAACGCGGCGAGGGCGTTGCCGCTCTCGCGGTAGCGGGAGCGGCTTTGACCATCGTCTACATCGGCCGGTTCTGGATGGGCATTTTCCTCGGGCCAAGCCGGAGCACTGCCCATGTCGTGCCACCGGTGCTGGTCGCACCGGTGGTCGTGCTCGGCGCGCTGGTGGTGCTGACGGGAATGATCGTCGGGCCGATTGCCCGTCTCGCCGAAGGAGCGGCGACGGTGAGCTATGGCGCGGCGGTAACGATACATCCGGCTTACCATCTCGACGCGCGAGCCGAGAATCTGATGACCCTGGCCACCTTTGGGTTGGGGGGGTTCCTGCTGGCGACGCGCCGGTTCTGGCATTCGCTCGCGTCGAACGCCGGACGGGCCGGTGAGCTGATCGGGCCGGCTCGCCTGTTTGCCTCGAGCGTGGCCGGACTCAACCGCGCCTCCACCTTCATGCGACGGACCGAGGTCCGCGACCTCCGGGGACGCGTTGCGACGATCTTGGCACCCGCGGGGTTCTTGGTGGTCGCCGCGGTATTGGCGACGCCAACGCGGGGGGTATTCCAAATTGGCGCGGTGGGCCGCAACGATCTGCCGATGGTCTTGGTACTGACCGCCGCCTGTGGCGCCGCATTAGCAACGGCGCTGCCGCGCGACCATGTCTCAATGGCGCTCATCGTGTCGGGGCTTGGTTACTGCTTGGCGGTCGTCTATGCCTTCTTTGGGGCACCCGACGTTGCGCTTGTCGCCGTCCTCATCGAGACGATCTTCACCATCTTGCTCCTGGGCACGCTCGCGTTGTTCCCCCCGAAGACCTTGGAGCATCGATCCAAGGAGCCGTCAGAGCATCAGCACCTCCGGCGCGACGGGTTTGTGGCGGCCATTGCCGGCCTGGTGGCGTTTGTCGTGGCTTGGAGCGCGCTCTCGCGGCCCGCCTTCCAGGAGAGCGTGGCTATCGACCATGCCCGTCTCGCGCCGAGCGCGCATGCCAAGGACATCGTCACCGCGATCCTGACCGACTTCCGCGGCTTGGACACCATGGGCGAGATCACGGTGATCAGTATCGCTCTGCTCGGCATTGCCGGGTTGCTGCGGCGGGGACGGTTGCTATGAGTGATGGCACGGGACTGAACGCGCGCGAGCAGGGGGTGACGACGGTCCTGACCCAGGCCATCGCCCGGGTCCTCCTCGTGCCCATCTTCATGGTCGCGGTGGGGATCTTGGTCAAAGGGTACGCGGACGTGGGTGATGGCTTCAGCGCGGGAGTCATTGCCGCGCTCGCGGTGGTGTTGCAGGATGTCACCTTCGGTCACCGGGTGGTGGATCGCATGCCGCTGGTGCGAGTGGCGCCGGCCGGAGCATTCCTGGGGTTGACCATCGCGTTGTTGGTGGCCTTCGTCCCGCTGCTCCGCGGGGAGCCGATCATGACCCACGCGCCCGGACCGGGTGCGGAGGTCATTCACCTGGGCACGCTCGAGCTGCTCACCGCGGTCGCCTTCGACGTTGGAGTATTCCTGTTGGTCTTCGGTTTCGCGGTCGGCGCGATCGGGATGATCGCGCGGGCGCATGGCCGTCGGCCTGGGCCGGCTTAGCCTCGCGAAGGAGGAGATCATGCTGCTGTTACTGGCATTTGTCGTCGCGATTCTCTTTGGGAGTGGCTCCTACCTCTTGCTGAAGCATGATCTGATCCGGGTCGTGATCGGGATGGTGATGATCTCGCACGCGGCGAATCTGTTCATCATGGCCGCGGGACTCTCACGCGGGCAGGAGCCCATCTATCCCCTGGATGGGAACGAGCCGGTCACCGACCCCCTCGTCCAAGCGATGACGCTGACGGCCATCGTGATCAGCTTCGGCGTTGCCGCGTTGCTGCTGGCGCTGGTGTACCGCGTCTACACCAGCCACCTCTCACTCGATATCGAAGAGCTGGCGGGGGCGGAAGAGCGGGACGAGGCGGTGCGGGAGCTAGACGTCCTGGTCGGACGAACCCGGTCATGATGCTCGTCATCCCGCTGGGCATCGCCTGGTTTGCCACCGCTGGCCTGGCCCTGCTGGACGGACGCCGGTGCTGGGTGGGTTGGGCCGGGGTCGCGGCACTCGCCGCGAGCCTGCTGGGCATCGTGGTGCTGGCGGTGGTCGTGGTGACCGACGGCCCGGTCCAAACCGTCGGTGGTGGGTGGCCGGAGGGGATTGGTATCACGTTGCGGGCCGACGCGTTGGGGATGACCTTTGCGGTGCTGTCCGTGTCCGTGCTCCTCATCGCGCTGTGCTACGAGGTGCTGGCGGGCATTCGGTCACGATCGTTCCCGGCCCTGGTGCTAGCAATGGCCACCGGCTTGATCGGCCTCTTCCTGACCGCCGACTTCTTCAACTTCTACGTCTTCTTCGAGATCGCCATGGTCTCGGCCTACGTGCTGACGAGTTATGGCGAGCAACCGAACCAGTTCCGAGCGGCCACGATCTTCCTGACCGTCAATCTCCTCGGGTCGGTGCTTTTCCTTATCGCGATCGCGGCGCTCTACCATCTGACCGGCACGTTGGACATGGCCCAGCTCGCCGCACGGATCCCGATTGTCCAGGTCAATCCCTCTATCCTCAGCGCGGCGCTGATCTTCGTCGCGTTCGGCGTGAAGTTGGGGCTTTTCCCGTTCCACTTCTGGCTGGCGGCCGTCTACACGGGAACGAGCCCGGCGGTGGCCGCGATCCTGAGTGGTGCGCTGGCGAACATCGGGAGTTATGGCCTGCTCAGATTCGGCGGCGATCTGCTCCCCAGAGAATTGGAGCAAGCCGCGCCCGTCCTCTTGATTCTCGGCGGAGCGAGTATCCTCTATGGTGGGCTGCAAGCGGTGTCGTGCGGTGATCCGCGTGAGGTTATAGCCTATTCGTCGATTGGTCAGGTCGGCTATATCCTCGTCGCGCTGGCCATTGGCAATCACATCGGCTACACGGCGGCGGTGCTCTTCGCGATGACGAATTCGATCAACAAGACGCTGCTCTTCCTAGCCATCCCCTTGCGCGGGCGACTGATCGGAACCGCGTTGGCTGTCGGGGCATTCGGCGTGACGGGTCTCCCGCCCGCGGCCGGCTTCATTGGCAAGGCGTCGATCTTTCGCGCCAGCCTCGTGGAATCCAGCGTCGCGCTGGTGATCCTGCTCTTCCTTGGCAGCGCCCTCTCGTTCCTCTACATGTTTCAGGTGTATGGTCGCGTCTTCTGGTCGGCGGAGCGGACGGACGAGGCCAGCCCTCGCAGCCTGCGTCTCGTCGTCGTCAGCTTGGCGGTGGCAAGCCTGGTGCTGGGCATCTGGCCCGAGCCACTCCTCTCCTTGAGCGAGCAGGCCGCCAGCGTTCTGCCAGGGCGCGCGCCATGACACGATTCATCACCGCGCTGATCGCGGTTACGGCCGTGTACGCGATGACCCTGGCAAGCATCGACGTTTGGGATCTGCTCCTCGGCGCGGTTCTCGGTACAGGCTTGCTGCTTACCTTTAGGCCGTTCATCTTTCGGAACGAACCGTTGCCGGCGGGCACCCTGCTACGCCGGGCGGTCATGTTCGTCCCTTTTGCCGGTGCGGTCATCGTCGATATCGTCAGCGGGACGTGGCGGGTGGCGCTCGTCGTGTTGCACGTTCGCCCGCTGAGCCGTCCGGGCATCGTCGCCGTCCCGATCGGGGAGCGCTCCTCGCTGGGCGTGGCGGTCTCGGGCTTGGCGTCCACGCTCTCGCCCGGCAGCTTCCTCGTCGAGGTGGAGTGGGACCAGGGCGTGATGCTCTTCCACGTCTTGGACGCCACGGACGCGGACGAGGTGCGGGCTGGCTACCAGCGGTTTTACGACCGGTTTCAGCGACACGTCTTTCCCTGACGCTGGGAATATGCTCCGGAGGCGCGCATGCACGAGAC
>DASYWB010000386.1:0-2424 GCA_035936495.1 Thermomicrobiales bacterium | reverse complement strand
TCCTAGACGAGGGCGTTCAAGGCCCAATCTTCATCGCGCCGTCTTACCGTCTCGCCGTCTCTCGTGTTGCCCTGTAGGTCGTCGACACTGCCCCACCCACCACCTACTATCAGCAACAAGCGGTCACCGGCGGTGTGCGGGGAGGGCCAGACGCGCAGCGTCGGGAGGCACGTAGCGCGCCCCGGCTGGCCCCGGTTACCACCGCCACCGCTTCCCCGTGCGACACCTTCCACCCACGGCAAATCCTCCTGGCGCTGCCCCGCTGATCATGGGTGCCCCCGGCGGATCATAAGTCCGTGCGGGAGCCGGCGGGGCAGCGGCGCGTCCTCCCACCCGCACTTGGCCGTGCGCCCGGGAACGTGACGTACCACCTGAGCACGGCCACTCACGAGAAACGACGGGAACAGGCGAGGCGAGGCCATGCCCAAAACCGGCACGGACTCAAAGGATCGCCCTTCTCCCGCGCACCGGGAGAAGGGGTAGGGGCTGAGGGCTTTCAGCTACTCGGACACTTCGTAGGGCGCGGTGCGGTGTATCGCCCTTCCATGGTGGCGAACCGGCTGGAATTCGACCAACGCGGCCTCTAAGAAAGCGAGCTGCGCGCGGCCGTCGTAGTCGGCTAGCCCGGATTATTCATGAATGGTTTTCGTAGGGATGGTGGTCATCACGATGCGCTTCTGAGACCGGTTGTTCCCCACCGCCCTGCCAAAATCGGCCTTCGGATGGACTCCACGCCCCCCACAAGGGCTTCGTGAATAACCCGGGCTAGCGGACCGGTTGGTAATCGCGACGATCTCCCATTCTCGCTCCACATTGAACGTGTTCTGGCAATAGTTGTCAGTCGGCTCAATACCAGCTGATGGAGTTCGGCAGCTCGGCTTCAGCACAGCGTGATGACGCTCTTTTCCCCATGTATCACGGGATAGAATAGCGACCATCTTCCGGCAAACGCCAGCCTACGGTAAGCTACCGACATCTTCCCGACACACCGCTGAGTAATGGAGTTCGAGCATGCCGTGCCTGTCTTCTCATGGGCCTGAGCCCCGGTTCCGGTCTACCCCGGTCAACATGTCGACGAAGCGCGTCCGGCGTCGCTCACGAGGACGGAACGCTGCGCTGCTCGGTACCTCGTTCCTGGCCATGCTCATGGCCCTAGCCATCATCACCCCTGTCGCGGCGGCTGAATTCGTCACCGGCGATACGCCCCGGATCCCAGCATCGCGCACGCTCGACGATGACCTCTACCTCGCCGGTGACCAGGCGATTATCGCCGGGACGATCAATGGTGACGCGCTTGTCGTGAGCCGGAACCTCGACTTCTCTGGGACGGTCGAGCGCAGCCTCGCCGTCGCCGCCAACGAGGTCGTCATTTCCGGGAATGTCGGCCATGCCGTCCGCGCCGCGGCGAACGAGTTGCGCATCACCGAGCAGGCGACCATCGGGGGCGATCTGGTGGCATTTGCCTCGACCATCGTCATCGAGCCCGGTGTGGTGATTACGGGTGATCTGATCGCCGCCGGTAACGTCGAGATGCTGGGGGAAGTCGGTGGTGATCTCCGCGTCACCGGCGACGCCGTGGTTATCGACGGGCCAGTCGGCGGAGACGTGCGGCTTACATCGGACGCCATTGAACTCGGCCCGGGTGCACGGGTCGATGGTGACCTTCAGTACACGAGCGATACCGAAGCCGATGTAGATGCGCAAGCCCAAATTGCCGGTGCCGTGGAGCGGGAAGAGCCCGGGAGCCGGTCACTTGATGACGCGGCCGGCGGCATCGGTGGTGGGGCGATTGGTGAACTCTTCCGCCTGCTGGCCGCGCTAGTCGCCGGCCTCGTGGTGATCCTGGTGATGCCCCGCGCGACGGTCGCGGTCGCGGAGAGCGTGCGCCGCCGCACCGGCCCCTCCCTCCTGCTGGGGTTGATCCTGCTCATCGCCATCCCCGTCATGACCATTGTCCTGATGGTCACGGTGATCGGGATTCCCATCGGGCTCATTACCCTTGCCACCTACCTGATCTTGCTCTATCTCAGCCAGGTCTTTGTGGGAACGGCCATTGGCCGGTGGATCCTGCCGCACTCCTGGGGCGACGGTGGACGCGGGTTCAACCTCCTGGCGATGGCGCTCGGCGTGATCCTGCTTGGCGCCCTCCGGCTCATCCCGATTCCCGCGGTCGATATCCTGATCGCCGCGGCCACCGCGATTCTCGGTCTGGGCGCCGTCTTCGTCGGCCTTCGCCGCCCCACGCCGGCCCTGCCGGTCCATGGACAGCAAGGAGCAGCCTACTACTAGGCCGGTCTTCGGCCGAGACGCGAAACGGAGCGCCAGCGGATCCCCCGAGGACGTGAACGCGGCTGGCTTCCAGCCCATCGCCGGGTGCTGATCCAGTGACAGAGAACTAGGCGAGGACGAGGGGACCATTACTCT
>DASYWB010000385.1:0-4048 GCA_035936495.1 Thermomicrobiales bacterium | reverse complement strand
GAGGTTTACTCCAGCCCGCTCCCCCTCGTGGTCGAAATCTGGTCGCCCTCGACCGGCTCGTACGACATCGATGAGAAACTCGCCGGCTACCAGCGACGCGGCGACCTGGAGATCTGGCGCATTCATCCCTACGAGCGGACGTTGACCGCCTGGCGCTGCCAGCCGGCTGGCACCTATGCCGAGACGGTCTTCCAGGGCGGCAGGGTTGAGCCGGAGCAGTTGCCGGGGGTCAGTATCGATCTCGATGCGCTCTATACGTAATGGCGTGTCGCGGTCACGGGAGTCGCGACCGTGTCGAGAAAGGAGGCCGCCATGGTTGTCAGCAATGCGACCAGCGCCGTGACGTACGAGCGCGTGGCCTTGCGTGACCCCGACGGACAGTGGGAGCTGTATGACGGCGTGTTGCGGGAGAAGCCGGGGATGAGCGTCGAGCATAACGACGTGATGTACGAGTTGTCGCGTTGGTTGGGTAATCAGCTTGACCGCAACCGGTTTCGTGTTCGGGCAAATTCCGCCCGCCTCCGCGTCGGTGAGCAGAACTACTACATTCCGGATGTGGTCGTTATCCCGGCGGAGGCAGAGCAGGCGCTGAGAGGTCGACCTGGCCGGCTAGAGGTTTACGTCGATCCCCTCCCGCTCGTCGTCGAGATCCGGTCACCCTCGACCGGTTCCTACGATATCAACGAGAAACTGGCCGGCTACCAACAACGGGGCGACCAGGAGATCTGGCGCATTCATCCCTACGATCGGACGCTGACCACCTGGCGGCGCCGATCCGATGGTGGTTACGATGAAACCGTTTATAAGAAAGGCACGGTGGAACCGGTTGAATTGCCGGGCGTTATGATTGATCTTGACGCTCTCTGGACCTAGCCACCACCGATATACAGCGTGAGCGGCATGACAATTGCAGGATCATTTCGGCGATCCCCACGGATGTGACCGTGGGAGAATCTTGACGCCACGGCTCATGGGACGTACAACACCAGAGAGACGGACGTTCCGTCGAACCGTGGACTATGACCGCGTCACACGGCAGACGACACGATCAAGGAGGATCGCGCGCATGGATATCCGGAAAAAGCTGTTGACAGAACGACCGGTTTCGCGGCGGAGTGTAGTCCGCAGCGGTGCCGGGGTCGCGGGAATGGCGGCACTAGCGCCGCTGACACGCGGCTCGGCTTCCGCGCGAGCACGGCAAGATGGGGCGTGCGAAGTCGTTTTCCTCTCGACGCAACTCACCCCAATTGAAGAAGCCGAGGCGTTCCGGAGCGAGGTCCTCGCTGGCTTCGAGGGTGAGGTCGAGTTCATCCCGGAGGATATTGGCCCGTTCAACGACCGAATCACCGCCGAGGCGGAGGCCGGTCAGGGTGAAGTCAGCCTGATTGGTGGCCAGCACGGTGACTTCGGCTCGCTGGCCGAGCAGGGTCTGCTGATGGACCTGAGCGACCTGACCGTCGATTTGGCCGATCGCGGCATCGTTGAGGCGTACCTCGAATTGGGTAAGTTCGGCAGTGAGCAGCAGTTCTACGTCCCCTGGATGCAGGCGACTTATGTGATGGCTGCCCGCCGGGAAGCGTTAGAGTACCTCGCCGAAGGGCTGGACGAGGAAACGCTGCAGACCGAGTTGACCTACGCTCAGCTCTTGGAGTGGATCACGGCGATCAATGAGGAAGAGGGTCCCCGCTTCGGCCTGCCGGCCGGCGAGAACGGACTCCTCCATCGCTTCTTCCAAGGCTACAGCTACCCCAGCTTTACGGGGGCGCTCAACACCGAGTTCACGAGCGAGGGCGCGGTCCAGATGTGGGAGTGGCTGCGCGATGCGTGGGCGGTGGCCAATCCGCAATCGCTGAGCTACGACCAGATGGCCGAGCCGCTCCAGTCGGGTGAGGTGTGGGTGGCCTGGGACCACACCGCCCGGCTTATTGATGCAGTCCGCAACAACCCGGACGACTTTGTGATGTTCCCGGCGCCGCGCGGCCCCGAGGGTCTCGGCTACATGCCGGTGGTGGCAGGCCTGGCGATCCCGATCTCAGCCCCGAACCCGGATTGTGCCCGCGAGTTGATCAGATACCTGACCGAGCCGGAGACCCAAGCCGAAACTCTCCAGCAGGTCGCCTTCTTCCCGGTCATCGAGGGCGATCTGCCGGGTGACCTCGGCGAGGGCATCCAGAAGGAAGCCGACGCGGTTGCGGCGACGACCTCTGATGAGGCGGCGCTGCCGTCGCTCCTGCCGGTCGGTCTCGGCGAACAAGGCGGGGCCTACAACGAGGTCTTCCGGAACGTCTTTCAGCGGGTCGTGATCGATGAGGGTGACATCCAAGAAGCCCTCCAGACCGAAGCGGAAACGCTGCAGCAGATTCTCGATGCAGCTGACGCCTCCTGCTGGCCTCCCGATCCCGAGAGCGAGGGCGTCTGTCAGGTCGGCTAACGCGAGGAGGCAGAGGGCAGGCGGCAGACGGCAGGATTGCATTTAGAGAGCACCGGGGCCGAATTGGCCCCGGTGCTCCCAGAGCATGGTAGCAACGATGATCGTTGGCGGTAAGGCAATACACAGGCGTACTCGTCTTGCCCTCTGCCGTCTACCGCCTGCCCCCTCCGGGAGTGCGCGTTGAACGCATACAAGCTCGGCTGGGCTCCCTATCTTCTGCTGTTACCATCGCTGGCGTTCTTGGCGATCTTCTTTGCGGCGCCGATGATTCAGGCGTTCGGATTGGCGTTCCAGAACAGCGAGGGGGCATGGAGCACGGAGTCGATCCGGACGATGGTGGAGGATTCGGAGTTCTGGGAAGCCCTCCGGATGACGCTGCTGTTGATTGTGCTCGTCATCCCAATCCAGTTCACGCTCGCCATGGCGATGGCTTTGGTCGTCAATGCCAAGCTGAAAGCCTCCGGACTCTGGCTCTATATCTTCGCCATTCCGCTTGGCATCAGCGAACTCTCAGCCGGGATCATCTGGTTCGCGATCTTCACAGAGCGCGGCTGGCTGAACAGCTTTCTGGAAGGACTGGGATTCATTGACCGGCCGATCATCTTCCTCAACTATCAACAGCCGCTGTGGATCCTCTTCGCCATCATCTTAGCCGAGGCGTGGCGCGCGACGTCGATCATCATGATTATCCTCGTCGCTGGGCTCCAGTCCATCCCCAAGGATTACCTGGAGGCGGCTGATGTCCTCGGGGCGACGGGCTGGCAGAAGGTCTGGCAGGTCATCCTGCCGCTGCTGCGCCCGAGCATCCAGGTCGCGCTCATCCTGAGGACGATCCTCGCTTTCCAGGTCTTCGCCACGGTGATCGCGCTGGCAGGCCGGGGTCTCACGACCCTTTCGGCCGAGTCCTACCGTTGGTATGGTGACCTCCGCGACGCGAACGTTGCCGCCGCCTACGCGGCGTTGATCCTGTTGCTCTCGGTCATCAGCACGTTGCTCTTTCTCTGGCTCGTGCCAGCAAACCAGGACAGGGTCGCATGAGCACCGCGATAGATACGACCCGGTCGGGAACTGGTATCGCGGCGAATGACGCGATCCGGGCTCGCCGGCGCTCCCGGCAGTATCTGCTTGGCCGCGGGCTGCTCTACGTGGCGGCGGTGCTGCTCGCCATCTGGGTGCTGCTCCCGATCTATTTGATTGGCGTCGTGGCCTTCAGCACGAGCGACGCCGTCTACGACTATCCGAAGGAGTTGATTCCCAGCGGATTCTCGGTCGAGACCGTCGATTTCTTCATCAACGCGACCGGCGTCTTGCCCGCGCTCTGGCGCAGCGTCCTGGTCGCGGTGATCTCGCTCGTGCTCTCGACACTGATCGGCGCTCCGGCTGGCTACGCCATCGCGCGCTATGCCTTCCGTGGCCGGGATGCGTTTCGGATCCTCGTCCTCTCGACGCGGGCTTTCCCGATCGTGATTCTCTCGATCCCGCTCGCGGTCACCTTTATCAACTGGGGCATCTACGACTCCGTCTTCAGCGTCGCGCTGATGCACACCGCCTTGGCCCTCCCTTTCACGATCCTGATCACGAGCAGCATCTTCGTGAGCGTTCCGCGCGATCTGGAGG
>DASYWB010000384.1:0-2763 GCA_035936495.1 Thermomicrobiales bacterium | reverse complement strand
CCCGGCGCCGAGAATCAATCCTGCCACGAAGATGATGGCACCGATAGCAAGCCACACGCTCCCCTTCTCCTGCCATCGTCGCTCTCGCATCACGCGGTAGCGCTCTTCGCGCTTGGCGGCGTCTCGCCGGCGCTCGTACATAGGGTCTTCGTCGTCGCGTGGCATGTCGCCTCCTACGCTAGTGCTCGTCAATGAGCGCCTCGGCGGCCCGTTCTCGCTCCTCAATGGTGAGCTCGACCGTCGCAGGGTCTCCCAGCCGGCGCCCGATCATCGCGCGGTAGATCGCCTCGGCGAGGGCACCGTCTCCCAGCTCATAGAGCCGGTCCACAATCTCGAACCACCCAAACACGGGATAGACGACGGGCTCCCGCTCCGGATCCACGCTCATGTCCGCTCCCCCTCGACCTCGGCGATCCGCTCGCGCTCCTCGGCGGTCAGCTCGAACGTGGCGGTGTCACTCAACCGGCGGGCATCCATGGCCCGAGAGATCGCCCGAGAAGGCACCGTCCCCGTGCTTGCGGAGGCTATCTGCAATCTCCAGCCAGCGATACACGGGGTAGATCACCAGCTCGCGTTCCGGCTCGAGGCTCATGTCCGCTTGCTTCCCCCGAACCAGCGCCGCCACCCGGTCGGTCTCTCCTCTTCGGTCCCTTGCGCTTCGAGCGCCTGGAGCCGCGCGATCAGCGCATCCAACTCCTTTTGCAAGAGATCCTCAAGGTGATCGGCGAGGCCGCGGGCCGCGGCCATCCGGTCGGCCAGGTCGTTGCGCTCCCGCTGGGCCGCGTCCCGCTCGGCTTGGAGCCGACCCGCTTCGCGCTCGAGCTCGCCGAGGCGATCCACCGCGTGCGCCGTGTCATGTTCTCGGATCCGGTCCTGCACTGGGGTCGCATCCCGTCCTGTCGCCTCATGCAGGTCGGTCGCATCGAGGGACACGCGCCACTGGCCCCGGATCTTCTGCCCCGCGAGCTGGCCGCGCCTAATCCGCTTGCGCACCGTGCCGGCCGTGACCCCGAGCACTTCGGCCGCGTCCGTGACTGTCATGACCTGCTCATGGTCGGTCGCGTCGGAGATGGGCGCATCGGTCATGTCTGGTTGCGGTGCCGGCCGTGAAGGCATCGCGGCCGGTCTTGCTGTCCGGTCGTCCATATTGCGCTGCTCCTTCCCGTGATGTGATCGCGATCAGCTCTCGCCGATCGGCACGAGCGCCCGTGTCATCTCAGGCATGATTGCGCTCCTTGTCGGCGAGCGGAGCTGGCTGCTGTTCCAAAAGCGCCAAGGTCTCCTCGCGAACTCGCGGATCCGCCGCTCTAAGAGGGTGACGAGGCCATCCGGCTGACCGTTATCGGCCTGGTGTCGTTGGCGCTCCCCTGCTCGGCTTCCTTGACGGCTAGACATCTAGCCATGCTGACGGCAAGCATGATACAGCCAAGAGTCATTGCGGTGGCGAGCCAAAAAGGCGGCACAGGAAAGACGACCACGGCACTCAACCTGGGGGCGCCGAGTTAGCCGTGGCCCGGCACCGAACCCTCCTCATCGAAATGGACCCTCAAGGACACCTGGCCGAGGGCTGTGGCGATGGGAGCAAGGACGTAGTATCCCGGCGTCGTTACGCCAGGTTCGATGCGCGACATATGCGATGCCGAGATGCCGGCCTGGCGGCGAGCGCCTCCAGCGCGACCCCATCCGCCTCGCGTACCGAGCGCACGGTTGGCCCAACGCGTTGCCGGGTGATTTGGCCATTCGTCTTCGCCACCGCGTCATCCTGCTAGCTACGCACATTTTGCCGATGCGATATCTTACCCGATCGACGTGCATCGTGGGCGCTGACAAATGGGGCGCTGCATCATAGGAAATTAAATCCCACGCCGGCCGCTTGCTGCGCCCGGCCTCGCAACCGCCCCGTTTCCACCATGAGACTGACACAGCCCACGGCGCCGCCCAAGGATCCGCCTCGCCGCCTCCGACCTGTTGCCCTGGAGGCCATAGACGCCACAAGACCGTGCAGCTATAACTGGACGCAAGCGGTCACCGGCGGTGTGCGGGAAGGGCCAGACGCGCCAGCGGCGGGAGGCAGAGAGCGCGCCCCGGTTGGCACCGGTTACCACCGCCACCGCTTCCCCGTTCGAGCCTCCATCTTACCCACGCCGGACCCGACGCGTCGGATCAGAGCCAGCGTGGAGAAGTGTTGCCGGTCAGCGCGGCGCCGCTTCGTCGGTGTACGCGGTAACGCCGGTGCGGTACCGGTCAAGATCACGAATGCGTTCGCTGATCGTAATCCCGGTCCGCCGGAGACGGCGGGGCAGCGGCATGTGTATCGAAGCGACGCGGAAGGGTAGGGCGTGCCATGCCAGATCCGGGCCACAAACGTCCGTTTCCAATCCAAGCAAATCACCTGAAAGGAGTACTGCCCGTGTCCGCTCAACGTCAATGCGCCATTCCGGCATGCACCCGTCATGCCCGCGCCGCATCCCTCGGCTGCCGCCCTCACCGGCGCAGCCGTGCCGCCCGCGAGTGGAACGCCATCGTCCGCCAAGCGGCCGGAGACGCCGAACAGGCCCTCGCCGGAGAAGCAGATAGCGAAGCCGCCCACGAGTTCCGCCGCCGCGTCGCCCACGGTGAGTATCAAGACCTCTTCGACACCGCCCTCGCCCGCATCATCGCCCAAGCCGCCGCCCAACAGGGACTAGACGACGAGATCGGTGCCGTTCGCTACGCGCTCGCCCGCCTCCTCGCTGAGGAACGGGACGCCAGCCGCCTCGCTCT
>DASYWB010000383.1:0-2032 GCA_035936495.1 Thermomicrobiales bacterium | reverse complement strand
CGCCTATGCGACGCGGGCACGTTACCTGCGGACAGAAAGGGACGACCAGCCGGACGGTCCGAGACCTTCATATGATCGGCGTAGCGATACCGTCGGGGCGACGGACGGTCGACTGGCTGGCATTCGTGCTCGTCGGCCTCGCGCCGCTCATCATGGCAGGCGGGTTCCAGGCGCTTTCCAAGAACCTGCCGAGCAAGATGAATCTGAAGCCAGAGCGGACGATGGCCTCGCTCCACGCGGACGAGGAGCGGGCTCAGGAGCAGACCCGGTCGCTGAAGGAGGAACAGGCATGAGCGAGTCAGCAGATCAGATCCAACAGAACATAGACCGGCGTCGTGACGACATCGCCGAGAAGCTCGATCAGATCGAAGATCAGGTTGAGGAAAGGGTCCAGCAGGTCAGCGGCACGGTCAACCAGGACATGCTCCGGAGCGAGCTTGACCGGGCCAAAGGTGAGGTCAAGGCGGAAGTGGCGCGGGCCGGCATGGGCGCGGCCGCGATCGGGGGCGGTGGAGTCGTTGGGCTCGTGGCGGTGGTCTTCCTGGTGCAGGCCCTGATGGAGCTCCTCGCGCGGCGTTTGCCACGTTGGCAGGCCGCCGGCCTCGTGGGCCTCGCGCTGTCGGGAACTGCCATCGCGCTCGGTCTCAGTGGCAAACACCAATTGCAACCGGACAACCTGGCGCCCAGGCAGACGATCACATCGCTACGGCAGACCGCGGCCCGGGCCAAAGCACAACTGACCTCCCGGCGATAGGCCGAACCACGTGTCGCCAGACCCGCTGGCCGGCGCCGAGTGGCACATCGCCGCCGGGGGCCTCGATCCGCTCTCGCCGCTGGCCCACGCGGTTAGGATGAGCTCGGGAAGGGAAAACAGACGATGGATCCCTACATGGTCGTGATGATGGGCTCTGCCATGCCGCTGACGTTGCTGGCCGCCACACCGTCTCATCGGATTGCCGCGCGCTGGTAGGATCACGGATGAAGCAGCGCATGAATCCGTTGATGACGCCGGCCCCCAAGGGCGCCGCACTCTCAGGAACCGCTGGTAAGGAGACGGCCATGTCAGAGCGTGCTCAGACTTTGGCAGACCGGTTCGAGCAGGCAAACGAGGAGTTCGTGGCGGTGGTCAGCAGGCTCTCCGAGGCGCAGTGGCGAGCCTATTGCCCCGAGGAGGACCGGACAGTCGCCGCTTTGGCCCGCCACGTCGCGGTCGGGTACGCTGTCGAGATCGACGCTTTCCGGGCGCTGGCCGAGGGGCAACCGGTGCGGACCTGGACCCGTGCGGCGCTCGCCGAGGTCAACGCCGAGGACGGGAGTGCGTACGCGGACTGCGACGAGGCAGAGACGGTGCAGCTGCTACAACGCGAGGCCGCGGCCGCAGCCGCGGTTGTGCGGTCGTTGAGCGACGAACAGCTGGCACGGAGCGGCGTCTACGTCGAGGAGCTGCCCACGATGACCGTGGATCAGTGGATCGAGCGTGTCCTGGTCGGGCATCCCGAGGGACACCTGCGTAGCATCCGAGCGGCAGTTGAGTACCAGCCAGTTTGACACCGGACCCTTGGTCCGTCCGGTTGATGATGCTGACGTTGTATGTCTGCAACGCGGTGGCGACCTTCTCGACGCGGCCGGAGATGCGGAGGCCGCCTGGTCCGATCCCCGGCGGCCTCCCCCCTCCCGACGGCGCAGCCGCTAGGAGACTGGCGTGCCAACCTGGGCCGGCTCGATGGGGCCGAGCATGACCTCCTCGTCGATCAGCCAGCGGCCACCCAGCTCGACGAACTCCCAGTAGAAGCGGGCCGGGCCCGGCGGCTCCGCAAACGGGTCGTAGACGTCGAACACTCCGGCCACCCGGCCGTCCGCCAGCACCCGCACGTCGACCACGGCCAGGATCGCCGCCCGGTTCTCCGCTGGCAGCGCCTGGGGCGTCGCGCTGATGAAGGCATTGAACTCCTCCGGCGGGAGCCCAGATTCCCCAAACTCACCGAGGATGGAACCGGCGATGTCATCATCGGTGAAGAGCGCGAAGTAGCGC
>DASYWB010000382.1:0-3777 GCA_035936495.1 Thermomicrobiales bacterium | reverse complement strand
GCGCTGACGATGCACATCCCGTCTGCGTCCGTCGTGCACGAGGCAACCTCGGTCCCGTCTTCAGTTTCCACCGTGAAGGTGACGCCGCTGGCGGCGGTGCAACCTTCCGGCGGGAAGTTGCCGGCGGCCGGGCTCACCTGGCCAGGGTCGCTCGGACAGTTGATCTTGTTGATCCGAAAATCAATCTGGGCCGGCGCGTCCTGGGCCACGGCGGACGCGAGGGTACTGGAGAGCGCAAGCAGCAGAGCCATGACCGCCGTCACAACGAGTCGCGATCCTGGAAACACCATTCTATCCTCCGTGGATACTAGGGCACGTTGCTTCTCGCAGGCGCGGAAGCAGCATGTTCGGCATGCGGAACAGCGACAGCAAGAAGTAGGCCATCAGGTGATAGCTGGCAGCGTTTCGTATCATCATCATGCGGCTTCTTCAGGCGGCACGCTCCCGCACCAATGAGCGGACAATCCGCGGCTGCGGTAAGGTGCCACGCGTAGCCGTCATCCTAGGGCTGAGAATTGATAGCTGATACGGAAGGACGTTCCATGGACCGGTCCGGGCTCGTCAGGGTCAAGGCGGAGCCGTTCAATGCGGAGACGCCGCTCGCGGCGCTGCGTGAGCCGTTGACCCCGACGTCGCTGCACTACGTCCGCAGTAATTTCGCGCTGCCCGCGCATGATGGGATGCTCGCCATCGAAGGCGCGGTCGGCAGGCCGTTGACGTTCTCCATCAATGACCTCCGTCACATGCCGGAGACCACCTTGCCGGTGACGTTGGAGTGCGCCGGCAACGGGCGGATGACCATGCAGCCGCTCCCCACCGGCGAGCCGTGGTCGGGGACGGCCGTTGGCACCGCCGAGTGGACCGGTGTTCCGCTCGCCACCGTGCTGGAACGAGCCAAGCCGGGTCCAGAGGCGCGCGAGATAGCGTTCTACGGAGCCGACCACGGGCCGTACAAGGGCGGGCCGGAGGTCCATTTCGGCCGCTCGCTGCCGGTAGAGACTGCGGCTGACGCCAGTGCGGATATCCTCCTCGCCTACGCGATGAACGGCGAGCCGCTGACCGCTGACCACGGTGCCCCACTGCGCCTGCTCGTTCCCGGTTGGTACGGGATGGCCTCGGTCAAGTGGCTGAACCGGATCGAGGTCCGGACGGAACGATTCAACGGACCGTACCAGGTGCGTTCCTACATCTACGAATGGGCCGACCGGGAGCATCAACCGGTCACGCACGGTCGCGTCCGCGCGCTCATTACCGATCCGGTGCCTGGCGCGACCATTTCGCCAGGCAGATACACGATCCGGGGCAAAGCCTGGGCGGGCACCACGCCGATTCGCTCGGTCGAGGTCTGTACGGACGGGGGCGGCGAGTGGCTTCCGGCCGACGTGGAGCCCGCTCTCGGGCCGTATGGCTGGTGCGATTGGGCTTTCTCCTGGGTGGTATCAGGAGCCGGTCGCCGGGTGATCCGCGCCCGCGCCGTCGACGCCGAGGGCTGCACCCAGCCCGACGCGCCGGAGTGGAACCGTCTCGGCTACGGCAACAACGCCGTGCTGCCGGTCGCCATCGACGTCCGGTGAGGGCGAACAGCATCGGAGATGCCATGCGCAGTTTCTTGACGCACCTCGAATGCACGGCCTGCGGTGAGATGTATTCGCCGGACCAGCTCATCAAGACCTGTCCGGCCTGCGGCAAGGTGCTCTACGCCCGGTATGACCTTGACGCCGCCAAAGTGATGACGCCCGCTG
The DNA here is from genome assembly GCA_035936495.1 of Thermomicrobiales bacterium. Lineage (GTDB taxonomy): Bacteria > Chloroflexota > Chloroflexia > Thermomicrobiales > UBA6265 > DASYWB01. The sequence goes on along the minus strand of DASYWB010000382.1, from coordinate 2,035 downwards.
TGCTTGCCGGTCGGCCGTGGAACCTCTGGCGCTACTCCGAGATCCTGCCGCTCCAAGACGAGGCCAATACCTTAACGCTCGGGGAGGGTGGCACGCCCCTGCTGCCGGCACCCGCCTTGGGCCGCCTTTTCGGACTCGGTAACGTGCTGATCAAGGACGAGGGGCAGAACCCGACCGGCAGCTTCAAGGCACGTGGGCTGGGGATGGCCGTCTCCCGTGCCAAGGAGCTCGGCGCGGCGGCCGTTGCGATCCCCTCGGCCGGCAACGCGGCGGCGGCGATGGCGGCCTACGCGGCGCGGGCTGATCTGTCCGCGGTGGTGGCGATGCCGGTCGATACTCCCGACGTGATGAAGGCCGAGTGCCGCGCCTATGGCGCCGAGGTCCTGCTGGTCAAGGGGCTGATCAACGACGCGGGAGCGATGATCCGGGAAGGTTCCGCGCGTTACGGCTGGTTCGATGTCTCGACGCTGAAGGAGCCGTACCGTGCCGAGGGCAAGAAGACGATGGGCCTGGAGCTGGCCGAGCAGCTAGGCTGGCGGGTGCCCGATGTCATCATCTACCCGACCGGCGGCGGTACCGGCATTGTCGGGATGTGGAAGGCCTTCGCCGAGCTGGAAGCGATGGCGCTCATTGGTCCCAAGCGGCCGAAGATGGTCGTCGTCCAGGCCGAGAACTGCGCCCCTATCGTCCGCGCCTTCCAGGCCGGCGAACGTCACGCGCCACTCTGGGAGAACGCCGCGACGATCGCCCCCGGCATGCGGGTGCCCGTCGCCATCGGCGACTACCTGATCCTCGACGCCCTACGCGAAAGCGGTGGCACCGCCTTGACGGTGAGCGATGACGAGCTGCTGGAAGGCATGCACCTGGCCGCGTCCCGTGAGGGCCTCTTCGTCGCCCCCGAGGCCGGCGCCGCAGTGATCGCTACCCGCAAGCTCCATGAACAAGGCTTCCTTCAGCCTAACGATGAGATTGTCATCTTCTCCACCGGCTCCGGCCTGATGCACACCGACCTCATCCCGACCGACGACCTGCCCGTCCTCGACCCCGCGGATCCCGATGCCCTTGCGGGGCTTGGGTGACGAGTGGGGCACCTCGCGCTGGTTCACTCCCGAAGCCATTGGCGCACGGCGTGGCCGACCTTGGCGAACTCATAGGAGACCGGGCCGCGAGGATCGGCCAGCACCAGCGGTCGGCCGGCATCGACCGCTTCCGAGAGCCGGAGATCGAAGGGGATCCGGCCCAGAATCGGCACGCCCGCGTCTGCCAAGCGAGAAGATCGCGCGAAAAGGTCGATCTCGCCTGCGCAATGCGGACAATGGAGCGAGGCCATGTTTTGCACCGCACCGATGACCGGGACGCCATGTTCGGTCAGAAGACTCAGCGTGCGTTCGGCGTCCATCTGCGCCAGATCTTGCGGGGTGGTGACGAAGATAGCTCCGGAGAGCGGGAGCTCGTGAGCCATGACCTGAAGCTCATCACCGGTTCCGGGAGGCGCGTCGATCAGCAAGACATCGGCGGACCAAGCCACCTGGAAGACGAATTCGCGGAGTAACGCCGAGACCATCAGGCGGCTCGTCATCAAGGGCGGCGCATCTTCCGGGATGGCTAAACCAATCGACATAACCTCGATTCCGTAGCGTTGGAGGGGCTGCCGCCAGCCAGATCTCGGCGTCATGGACGTGCGCCACAGCTCCCAGGCCGCCATCCGTGATCGAGGACCCGAAGGCGGTCCGGCGGTTCGTTCGCTGCCGGGTTGCTCCCCCTCACTGGGTGTCTGGCGAGACCGCTCGGGATGAATACCGACCATGTGCGGGATATCGGGTGCGCTGAGGTCCGCGTCGAGCAAACCGACAGAAATGCCCATAGCCGAGAGCGTCAATGCCAGGTTGATCGCGGTGGTCGACTTTCCCACGCCGCCCTTCCCACCAAGCACGGCCACGACGTGGCGATCTTCACCAAATCCGGTGCCGCCACGGTAGGTGCGAACATCGTCGCTTACTTGAATCGCGGCCGTCGGAAAGGCTATGGCGAGATG
>DASYWB010000381.1:0-4794 GCA_035936495.1 Thermomicrobiales bacterium | reverse complement strand
AAATACGCGTGGCAGGCCGGTCGATCAGGTCGTGTGTCAAGCGCGGAGGAGTCCCCGTGTATCGAGCGATGCCAGAGAGGAGCCGGAGAATATCTCGAGGGTGCACCGAGCGCAGCTCACGTTTGGGTTTGACATAGTATTCGCGCAGGAGGTAGACCAACCCCTCTTGGTCGAATGGGACGTCAAAGTCCGCGCATTGACGGCGGAAAATCTCACGGAACGCTTCGATTGATGGATTGGGGACCTGGATCTTGTTCTGGATCCGGCGAAGGAACGCCTCATCGACAAGGTCTCTCGGCGCTAAATTGGTTGAGAAGACGATAAGCTGATCGAACGGTACCTCGATCTTCTTGCCGGTGTGTAAGGTCATGTAATCGACGCGCTTCTCCAATGGAACGATCCACCGGTTGAGCAGCTGCCGGGGCTGGACCTGCTGACGGCCGAAGTCGTCGATGAGGAACATGCCCCCATTGGCTTTGACTTGGAGAGGGGCTTCGTAGATCTTCGCCGCTGGGTCATAGACGAGGTCGAGGACGTCGAGCGTCAGCTCGCCGCCCGCGACGAGCGCCGGTCTGCGGCAGAGCACGAAGCGGCGATCCCAACCAACGCGGCCTGGTGGAAGCGGTACCGGCTGATGATTGTGCATATCGAGCACTTTGATGACTTGGCCGTCGACCGTGAAGGCATGTGGGATGAGGATATTACCGCCGAGGAGCGGAATGATGTGCTCGGCCAGCACGGTCTTTCCATTGCCCGGCGGACCGAAAAGGAACAACGATTTCCCGGTGTTGACTGCCTGCCCTAAGCCGTCGACTAGGAGATCGTCGAGCACGAGGTCGGACATCGCGGCCCGGACCTCTTCGGGGCTGACCCGCACGTCGGCGATCGCTTGATCGCGAATGACCGCGGTGTACTGACCCAGGGTGACGGGGGCCGGGCCCATGTAGGTCGTCCGCTCGAGGGTTTGGTTCACCCGGCTCACGCCTCTAGGTGTGATGCCGTATTGGTACGCGGGCTCGCCAAAGCCTTGACTGCCCGATACCTCGACAAGCTCCTCCCGCTTGAGGGCCATGAGCGCTTTGTCCACGATGTTGAAGAAGGGGAGGCAGATGGTATCGCTGACGACTTGGCCGGTTACTTGGTTGTGAAAGTAGATCACCTTGAGCGCGAGGTCTGAGATAAAGACGAGGTCCAAGCCCGTCTCTTCGACGGACTTCGGCTCCGGAGCCACGTTGGCCGCCGATGGGACTTGCTCGATGAGAGCACTGGCCATGGAACTGATCCGTACCGAGGCGAATACAGCGATGCTGATGGGCTCAGGCTACCATCGCTGCGCGTGGAAAGGGACATCCGAAGTAGGGCTTTCGTCCCGTGTTTGCCGTGGACGGATGGCGCGGAGAAGGTGGGCTCTTACTCGGGCGCCGCGTCATCGTCAGACTCAGAGGTTCCGAGAGGCAGCCTGTCTCTGCGGGAGGAAAGCGAGTCGACCACACGATGGTCGTCCGGCGTCAAAGCGGCTCTCTGGAGCAGGTCCGGGCGGCGCTCCGCGGTCCGCATCAGGGCCTGCTCGCGGCGCCACCGTTCGATCTTGGCGTGGTTCCCGCTGAGCAGCGTCGGAGGCACGTCATGGCCACGGAACGAGGCTGGACGCGTGTATTGGGGATGCTCGAGAAGGCCAGACTCGTAGGATTCGTCGGTGATGGAGGCCTCATCGATGACGCCCGCGATCAGCCGGGTGACCGCGTCGATGACGACAAGCGCGGGGATTTCCCCGCCGGTGAGGATATAGTCACCGATCGAGATCTCATCGCCCTGGAGAATATCGACCGCGCGCTGATCGATACCCTCGTAGTGACCGCAGACCAACGCTAAGCGCGGCAATTCCGCGAGCTCCCGTGCCAGCGCCTGGGTGAAGGGACGGCCGCTGGCTGATAGAAACACGACGTGGGCCGCCGCCCGTTGCCCGCCTATCGTCTGCTCGACCGCGTCGACAATGGGCGGTGCCATCAAGACCATCCCGGCGCCCCCGCCGTAAGGCGTGTCGTCGGCACTCCGATGCCGGTCGGTGGTCCAGTCCCGGAGATCGTGAACGCGAACATCGATCAATCCCTTCGATAATGCGCGACCGATGATGCTCTCACGGAGGGGGCTCTCGAAGAATGCTGGGAAGAGCGTGAAGACATCTACCCGCCTAGGGCCGGGACAAGCCATGGGGCCGATCGTGATCATACAGGGCAGCCTACCGGGGCCCGCTCCACCATATCGAGCAGTGGACCGGCCGCACCGTCGAGATCGTTGAGCACAAGGTCGGGCGACTCCCCGTTCGCGTCGAGGGGCCGTCCGTGGGAGACCCAGACCGTTTGCAGCCCCGCTCGCCTCGCCCCGGCGATGTCGAATCGCGGAGAATCACCGACATGGACGGTACGCCAGGGGTCGACTCCCAAAGCCATGGTCGCGTCCCAGAAGATTTCCGGCCTGCTTTTGTAGAAACCGCAACCTGCCGATGTCGTGACATGGGCGAAGTAACCGCCGAGGCCATATGCCCTGAGGGAACGGTGGAGAAAGGGGGCATAGATCGCACTCGAGACGATTGCCATAGGGACGCCGGCTTGGTGAAGCGTCTCCACGGTTTCCACGGCGCCTACCATGGGATCCGCGACGGGGAGCCGCGCCATGATCTCACGGACGCCTCGCTCAACGTGCTCGTCTTCGATATCGAGCGCCATGGTCGCCAGGACAGAGCGGACACACGACGCGGCGTCCAGCTCCTGACCATGGCGTTGGATGTCGGCGCGTAAGTCACGATACGCCGCACGACCCCGCTGCTCGTCTGCCTCGGTGCCCCGGAACCCACCTTCTCCCGCGTACCAGCGGAGAAAGGCCGTCATGATCTCATGGACCTCAAGGTCGAACCAGGCGTCGCAAGAGAATAGGGTGTTGTGAAAGTCAAACGTTATGGCGCCATGGCTCATGGAGCGCGTCCTTTAGCACGGGGGCAAGTTGCCTGTTCACCAAGTGGACGAGAGGAGCAGTGTAGGGAGTGGCCATGACTGCGCGTCAAGGCGACGGCCGTGCTATGACGTGAAAACCCCGGTGGCCTGATCGGCCGCCCAGGGTTGCTTGGCCACGGAGGCCGGTTCCGTGCGAGGAATGACGTTCGCCCCTTGTTCCAGAGCGCGTTCAAGCGCGGTGACCACCTGCGGGTCGAATTGCAGGCCAGACTCCCGCGAGATAATCGACATCGCGACCGAGGCGCTCATACCGGGACGGTAAGCTCGGTCCGAGGTCATGGCGTCGAAGGTGTCCGCCACGGCGATCACGCGAGACCCGAAGGGAATCTCGTCCCCCTTCAGTCCATCGGGATATCCACCTCCGTCCCACCGCTCGTGGTGGTTCCGCACGATGGTCGCTTGCTCGCGGTAGATGGCGAGATGTTCAACGATGCGCCCGCCGATTGCGGCGTGGCGCTGAATCTCTCGCCACTCGTCCTCATTGAGCTTGCCGGGCTTATTCAGGGCGATGTCGGATATGGCGACTTTGCCGACGTCGTGGATGCGAGCCGCCGAAAGGATAGTCTCCCGCACCTCAAACGGAATATGCGGAATCTGATCGAGGATCGCCGCGGCGTACCCGGTGACCCGGATCGAGTGCTGGTGCGTGTATTGGTCTCGTTGCTCCAGCGCGTCGGCGAGGGACTCAATGGTGGCGCGCGTCTCTTCCTCAACCTGTCGCAGCGCCCTGAACGCCAAAAACGGTCCCACCAGAGGTACGATGAAGAGCGCGGGAGCCAACGGGTGTTCCAAATACAAGACGGGAATAATCCCTCCAAGCGACGGAAGAGTCACCAGCTCAACGGTGAACGGTCGAATATTGGACAGCCACATATGGATAGCAGACGTGCCGATGACCGGACTAACGATTAAGGCGAGAATCGAGGTGTTAGCCGTCGCGTAAACAACCGATGCCAGAACCAAGGCAACAAGACTCTCGGTGTTGGAGAACGGAGATGGGTTCCCGCTACTTATGACTTGGTAAACGACGGCGGCAACTAATGTCGAAAAGCCCAGATTTAGCACATTGACGGTTAGTTTGAACGCTTCTCGTCGCATTATCAAGTCGAGGATCAACGTTGAGATCATGACCAGGATAGGACCCCAGAAGGGTCCTAGAATGATACCGATGGCGAGAGCGATCGCTGCGTCCGCAGTGAAGTCGAACGTTGCCTCGCTCGGAAACCGAATCTCCAGAAAGCCCGCCGCCAGCGCAACAAGGAATAAGGCAACGATCCCAGTCCACGGGAGTGAGCGCCAGGAAGCGCCTTCTTCTAAGAAAACAAGGAAAAGGCCCATGGAAAACGTGAAGAAGAGGACTAGCGTGAAGATCAACGTGATTCGTGGAGTGCCAGCCATCTTGTTCCCGAATCACTACTCTTGGTCCCGCCGAGCCCGACTGGAAGTGGGACGGCAGGGCCAAGCAACCGTGTATCTGTGTAATTATACGTGGTAGCCTACCGCACGTACACCCTCTTATGGTGCAGCGCCGTCACAGCTTTGGGCACTGACCGAAGCCATAGAGGTCTCCGGCCGATTGGTGGCCGACCTGGAATGCAACAGGCCGCCAGCATCGCCCCTTTGCGCTGGCGCGCGATGAGGGATGCCAACGGCCCATTTCCTGGAATACTTGTTCGGTATCGGGGGTCAATGGTCCACTGTGATGCCTCAGACCCCAACCCGCCTTACAAAACCGGCGCAGCGGTGTCGACCACCACGGACGAGGCCCTTCACGGACCGTCGC
>DASYWB010000380.1:0-3890 GCA_035936495.1 Thermomicrobiales bacterium | reverse complement strand
GGACTCTCGTCGGGTCGTCACCCTCGGTTACGCTTTGAACGACGGTCGTGAATTTGGCGAACTCGGGGTCTGCCTCGTAGCGTGCCTTCAATGGGGCTTGCCGCTCGCGAAGTGTCGGCGTTGTGGTCATGCGTTCTCCTTGCGCTCAATGATCGGGTAGGACGGTCCGGCTCCAACCTCCTCGTGTTGCCCGGTAGAGTCTAACGATATCTTCACCCAGGCGTCGGCAGCTCTCGCGAATGCCTTCGTCGACCAGCTTGCCGTCCCGGAAGTGCGCGTTTTGGGCGTAGATCGCCCCAGGGACCGTGTGCATTTGAAAGAACGAGAGGAGCGGGCGGACTTGGTGCTCGACGGCTAAGAAGTGATGGTCGCTGCCGGCGGTAAGCACGATACCGGCCACTTTTGCCGTGTAGCGCGGCGTAGGGTACCAGGTCGAAGAGGTTCTTCAGCGCACCGGTGTAGCTGCCACGATAGGCCAGAGATCCGATGACGTAGGTATCGGCCCGCGCGACGTTGTCGATGACGGCGCGCGTATCCCCAGTGTGGTCGTCCGAGTTCCGCCCGTCACAGAATGCTACTTCGTAGGATCGCAGATCCAGCAGTTCCGTCTCCACGGCTGGGTCGCACGCGACGGCCTGGTCGAGGACGAGGTGGATCACCTTGTTCGTTCGAGAGGTTGGCGTGAGGCTGCCACTGATGCCCAGGAGCTTCATGAGAGGGCCGCGACCTCACGTTCCCGAGGGCCGGTCGTCTCCGAGCCCGCTGGGCGCTGGCTTGGAGTATTTCGTACCAGGGGGATGACTTCCCGGCCGAATGCCGGCAGATCGTCGGTGAAGTGGAGGAACCCGCAGGGGATGGCGAATCGCGCGCCGGCGGGTCATGACCGTAGCGAGGGCGTCGGCTATCAGGGTTCTGGTCATCTCCGCGACTTCGGCGGCCACCACTTTTCTCCTCCCAGAAGCGTTGGTCGCGACGGTGACTTGTGCGGGCAGGCTATTGTCTAGGCTCCTCGGTAGACATCGGCCCAACGCAGCCAGCGGCGAGAAATGAGATGGATCAGCCAGTCACTGGCCTGACCGAGCAGGGCCAACAAGACGATGCTCAGGACGATGATGTCGGCGCGGCCGGTATTCTGGCCGTCGATCAACAGGAATCCAAGACCGCGCGAGGCGGCGATCAGCTCCGCGGCGACGAGAAAGAGCCAGCCTTGAGCCAGGCCCATCCGGAGCCCGGTCAGCAGCGACGGTAAGGCTGCCGGCAAGAGCACCTCCCGCGCGAGGGATAGACCGTGGAGGCCATAGGCGTGGCCGGCCTCGATCAGCTTGCGGTCGATCTGCCGGATGCCCCCGACCAGATTCGTGTAGACGGGAAAGAAGACGCCGATTGCCACCAGCGTGATCTTTGGCGCCTCGTCGATGCCCATCCAAAGTACCAGCAGCGGTACCCAGGCTAACGACGGGATCGCCCGCAGTGCCTGAATAGTCGGAGCCAGAAGCGTTTCGATCAGTCGTGACAGTCCGACCAAGAGGCCGAGGGGGACCGCGACCCCCACGCCAAAGGCAAATCCCCAGGCGACCCGGCGGAGACTGGCTTCCAGGTGTAGCCCGAGCAGATCGGCTTCGGCCAGTTGCCGGGCGGCCGCGATCACGTCGAGAGGTGCGGGTAACTGGCCACGGCTGTAGACCTCTAGTTCAGTCATGAGCTGCCAAAGCGCTAAGAGCGCGATCGGCACGATGAGCGAAAGCAGCGTCCGCGCCGACGGCCTTGGCCAGCTCGGGCTCGCCGGGCGTGCGGGGGTCCATGTTCGGGCCAAGGCCCGCGGGTTGAGTTCCATCGGCGTGTCCTCCCGGGCGTAGCCGTTAGGTGGCGGGAGTTGATGCTGGAGGCGTGCCAACCGGCAACACCTCTAAAATGTATTGGGGGGCGAAGAGCTCCTCCAGAGCCTCTTCGGCGTCGGCGCCGGGCGAGAGCTGATTTTCGGCCTCGAGGATCGGAATGATGCCGCGCAGCACCTCGGCATGCTCCTCGCTGGGAACGGGATTGTGGGTAAGCACCGTCCGCTCGAAGAGCTCCTGGCGCGCCACTTCGATGGAGAGGCTGCTCTCCTCGGCCAGGATCTGAGCGGCTTCCTCGGGATTGTCGAGAATCCATTGCCGGGCGCGCTCATAAGCGGCCAGGACTCGCTTGGTCTCCTCCGGGTAGTTCTCCAGGAACTCGGAGCGGGCGTTGAGGAAGCCGAAGGTGTTGAAGTCGATGTTCCGATAGATCAGCTTCGAGCCCTGTTCCAACTCGGTCTGGGCCATGAAGGGGTCGAGGCCAGCCCACGCGTCAACCTGGCCGCGCTCCAAGGCCGTCTTGCCATCGGCGTGCTGGAGGTTGATGATCTCGACGTCGGACTGGCTGAGGCCAGCCTCCCTGAGCGTTTGGAGGAGGAAGAAATAGGGGTCAGTGCCCTTGGTCGCCGCGATCTTCTTTCCCTCGAGCTGGCTGACCTCGGTAATCTCGGAGTCCGCCAGCACGACGAGCGCGGTCCACTCCGGCTTGGAGTAGATGTAGACCGTCTTGATGTCAGACCCGTTGGCCCGGGCCAGGAGCGCGGCCGAGCCCGCGGTGGACCCGAAGTCAACCGCGTCGGACCGCAAGAACTCGTTGGCCTTGTTGCTTCCGGCGCTTAACACCCACTCGATCTCCGTGCCTTCCCGGCCGAACTCTTCCTCCAGCCAACCGAAGCGGCGCAGCACGAGGCTGCTCGGGTTGTAGTAGGCATAATCGACGGCGATCGTATCCGCCCGGGCCGCGACCCGGTTGTTCAACCCCGACGCTAGCGGCGCGACCAGCGACGCCATGCTGAGCGCGATGAGTCGCCGCCTATCGATCAGGGGCGATGGTCCTGTCTGCCGAATCTCCATTGCGTTCATCTCTCCTCGCTTTCCTCTCCGTTACGCCGAAAGCCGTACAGTTTCAGGAGTCCCCTGCAGGGTCGCGTGCGTGATCCCGACACGCTCTAAGATCGTGGCACGGGGACCGCTCAAGGCCGCGTCCGCCCGGTCGCGCGGGCGCGGTAGCGGCACGTCGACCGTGGCGATCACGGTCGCTGGCCTCGCGCCCATGACGATGACCCTGTCCGCGAGGTAGAGCGCCTCATCGACGTCGTGGGTCACCATCAGGACCGTCGGACGGGCGAGCTGGCAGACGTCGACCAGCAAGTCCTGCATCTCCATCCGGGTCAGCGCGTCCAACGCGGCGAACGGCTCGTCGAGCAGGAGCACGTCCGGCCTCCCGGCCAGTCCGCGCGCAAGCGCCGCTCGCTGGGCCATCCCCCCCGAGAGCTGGTGTGGGTAGGCCCGATCAAAGCCCGCTAAACCGACCCGTTCCAGCAAATCGCTCGTATTGACGGCGCCACGGTGGCGCCGCGCGCCGAGGGCAACATTGGCGGCAATCGTCTTCCAGGGGAACAAGCGCGGCTCCTGAAAGACGACGGCGCAGCGCGGATCGACGCCCGTCACTGTCTCTTCGCCCAGTTGCACAGTGCCCGTAGTGGGTCGCTCCAAGCCCGCCACGAGGCGCAGCAGCGTGGACTTGCCGCAGCCGCTTGGTCCCAACACGGCGACGAACTCGCCTGGCTCGATCTGTACGTGGACATCGTCGAGCACGTCCGTCACGCCGTGGCGCGCATTGAAGGTCTTGCTGACCCGGGATACGGTGACCGTTTCGGCCATCATGCTCCTCCCTCGCGTGGACGCAAAACCCCTTGTCCAGCGAGCGGACAAGGGGTCGGACGACACGCCGGGCGAGAACCGCGGCGCCGCGCCGAACCCTCATCTGCCAGGCACATCCTGTCGGAATTAGCACCAGCTCGACGACAAAGTCGAGTGGTTGCTGGGGCTTCA
>DASYWB010000379.1:0-9144 GCA_035936495.1 Thermomicrobiales bacterium | reverse complement strand
GGCGATCCAGTTGCCGGCGGGGACGGAGATGGTGATGCCGGGGGACAACGTGGAGATGGGGGTGGAGCTGATCACGCCGGTGGCGGTCGAGGAGGGGTTGCGGTTCGCGATCCGGGAAGGGGGCCGCACCGTCGGCGCCGGCGTCGTTACCACCATCACGAAGTAGCACAGAAGCATGCGGCAGACCCAGGGAGTCAGCCGCCTGCTAGCACGAGTTAACGTCACGGAGGATATAGTACAATGGCCAAGAAGGGTAAAGCCGACCGGCAAGTGATCACGCTCGAATGCACGACGTGCCGCGAGCGGAACTATACGACCGAGAAGAACCGCCGGAACGATCCGGCGCGGCTGGAGCTTCAGAAGTTTTGCTCACGGTGCCGAACGCACCAGGTGCATCGCGAGACGCGGTAGGGTTCACGGGCCGGTTTTCCGGCTCCTAGGGTCGTAGCTCAATTGGTAGAGCAGCGGTCTCCAAAACCGCAGGTTGCGGGTTCGATTCCTGCCGGCCCTGCCACGTTCGTGCGGGGTAGAATGAGCGAACTGCGGGTGGGGCGGCGCCCGGTAGGGCCCGCCCTTCGATGCGTCGGTCTCCCATCAGAGCGGTGGAGCGTAGCGGACACCGTGTGACGGGATGGAAGGACTCAACGGAATGGCGACACAACGGCGAGCCCGCACCAACAAGCGGCAAGGGAAGGGATCGGGGCGAACCACGGCGAGCCGCCGAAACGCTCAGGCCACCGGAAGGTCGGAAACAGTGGAGCCGGTGACGTCTACCGCCGGGGCCGGCTCCGTCGTGGTCTCTCCACGACGGGGCGAGAGGGGCACTTCGACTGCGAGCGGGAACTCGGCGCGGTCGGGGCAGAAAGAGCGAGCCGGTTCATCGGCGTCGAAGCTTAGCGAACGCTTCGACGGTCTGCAGAAAGTCATCGCCGATACACGATCGGAGCTCCGGCGCGTCAATTGGCCGGATAAGGAGACGACGCAAAACCTCACGCTTGTCGTGATCGCGATTTCCGTTGTCCTCGGCATCTTGCTGGGTGGAATCGACTACGTCCTCTTCCAGCTTTTTGAAGCGCTCACCTAGGCATGGGGTAACGCATCGGTTTGACGGGTGAGCGGGGAAGGACGAAATAATGGGACGCGCAACACTGAAAGAGCGGCTCGCGGCTAAGCGATCGGTCGAGACGGGAGACGCGGGTGAGACTGCCGAGGGCCGTTGGTATGTGCTCCACACCTATTCTGGGTATGAAAACAAGGTGAAGAAGACGATCGAGAGCCGGGTCGAGGCACTTGACTTAGCCGATCGCGTTCATGAGGTCGTCGTCCCGACCCAGGATGAGGTTGAGATTCGCAACAGCCAGCGGCATACGGTCCAACGCAAGGTCTTCCCAGGTTACGTACTGGTTCGTATGGCCATGGATGACGATACATGGTACGCCCTGCGCAACACACCGGGGGTGACAGGGTTCGTCAACGTCAATAACAAGCCCGTGCCTTTGGGTGAGACAGAGGTCCAGAGCATTCTCAAGGGAATGACCGCGGAGGCGCCGAAGGTCAAGATCTCCTTCCAGCTTGGGGACACCGTCCGGATTACCGACGGGCCGTTCGCGGACTTCCGGGGCGAAGTCGATGAGGTCAGCCAGGAGAAGGGGAAGATCAAGGTCTTGGTCTCCTTCTTCGGCCGGGAGACCCCTGTCGAGCTTGACTTTCTTCAGGCGGAACGAGAAGGATAGGCCGGCGCTCGCGTGGCCGGGAATGAAGCGGCGTTGAGATCCGGCGACGAGCCGGTTATGAAGATCCAGGAGAAATCATCGTGGCGAAGCGCGTTCGTGCGTATGTGAAACTGCAGATCCCTGCCGGCAAGGCGACCCCAGCGCCGCCGATTGGCCCCGCTCTCGGCCAGCATGGCGTCGCGATCATGAACTTCTGCAAGGAGTACAACGAGCGCACGCAGCAGATGGCCGGGCAGATTGTTCCGGTCGTCATCACCGTCTATGAAGATCGATCGTTCACGTTCGTCACCAAGACCCCGCCGGCGGCAGACCTGCTCCGGCGGGCGGCCGGCATCGAAAAGGGCTCTGGGAATCCAAAGACGGCGAAGGTCGGTCGGGTGACCTCCGACCAGGTGCGAGAGATCGCTGAGCTAAAGCTCAAGGACCTGAATGCCATCGATGTGGCGGGCGCGGTCAAACAAGTCGAGGGCACCGCGAGAAGCATGGGGCTTGAAGTCATCGGCTAAGGGGCCGGTGGCCGTTATTTGAGGTGGGAGGGGCATCCCGTCAGCACCACCGGGGGAGTCACGATGGCACAACACGGTAAGAAGTATCAAGACGCGGCCAAGAAGATCGAAGAGGATCGGCTCTACCTGCCGGAAGAAGCGATTTCGCTCTTGCGGGAGGTGGCATTTGCCAACTTCGACGAGACGGTTGAAATCCATGCTCGCCTGGGCATCGACCCACGGCAAGCGGACCAGACGGTCAGGACGAACACGTTGCTGCCTCATGGAACCGGCAAGGTGGTGCGCGTGCTGGTATTCGCCTCAGGCGATGCGGAGCGGGTCGCCCTCGAGGCCGGCGCGGATTACGCGGGCTCAGATGAGCTGATCCAGCGAATTCAGGGCGACTGGCTTGAATTCGACGCTTCCGTGGCCATGGCGGACCAGATGGGAAAGGTCGGGGGTCTCGGACGGATTCTCGGCCGCCGCGGCCTGATGCCGAACCCACGCTCGGGCACGGTCGTGCGGAACCCCGAGGATCTGCCGGGCGTCATCCGCGAATTGAAGGGCGGCCGGATCGAGTTCCGAAATGACCGCACGGGTATCGTTCACACCGTGGTCGGGCGCAAGAACTTCACTGACGATCAGCTCCGGGATAACCTGTTCGCGGTCGTCGACGCGATCAACCGAGCGAAGCCGTCTGGCGCCAAAGGCGTCTATTGCCGTACACTCACCCTGACGACCACGATGAGTCCTGGTATTCCTCTTGACGTCACGGCGACGATGGCGAGCGCCTCCGCCGCCGCGGCGTAAGGTAAGCGGGAATCACTGGCCGTCATCTAAAACGCCATGTAGGCCACAGACCGTCGGGGCGGGAGACCGCTTAATGTCCGACCGAGGCCCGAGGAGACGAGCACCAACGCGTCCGCGTTGCCGAGCTACACCCTGGGCCGGATTGCCGGCCCAGGGTGTTTTGTCATGCTTGATCGCGCTGACGGCGAGTCGCGCGGACGCCCGCTCTATAGGGAGGAGGTGAACACGATGCCAACCGCAAAGAAGGCACAGACAATCGACGAGCTGGTCGACAATCTCGGCCGCTCACAGCTCACGATTGTCACTGACTACCGTGGCCTGGCGGTCAGCGATCTGGAAGGACTCCGCGGGACGCTACGCCCACTTGACGCCGAGTTCAAGGTGGCGAAGAATACACTGACGACTATTGCCGCCAAACAGGTGGGAATCGATGGGATGGTGGAGGTTCTATCCGGTCCCACCGCGCTGGTTCTGGCCTATGGCGACATCGTAGCGGTGTCCAAGGCTATCAGTGATTTCGCGCGGACGTCTCGTATCTTGACCGTTCGCGGTGGCGTTCTCGCTGATCGCGTGGTGACGCCCGACGAGATCACTGAGATCGCCTCCCTACCGAGCCGCGAGGAGTTGCTCGGTAAGGTTGTCAACCTGCTCGCGTCGCCAATGGTACGGACAGTTGGGGTTCTGTCTGGCCCTGGCCGGTCGCTTGCCTACGTCCTGCAGGCTCGGGTGGACCAGCAAGGCGGCGAAGCAGAGGAGGTCGCCGCTGACTAGCGGACGGCCGTGGTCGAGTGTTGAAGAAGTCCGAGGCCACGAGGCGCTCGGAGCATCGTGTGAAGGAGTAGCGACGTGGCAGATCAAGAACAGCTGATTACTCAGCTCGAAGGCATGACCGTCCTTGAGCTGAACACTCTGGTTAAGAGCCTCGAAGAGCGCTGGGGCGTGACAGCGGCGGCACCGGTGGCGATGGGTGCGGTGGCGGCCGGTGGTGCGGCCGGCGGTGCGGCGGCCGTGGAAGAGGAGAAGGACGAGTTCGACGTGGTGCTGACGGACATCGGCCCGAACAAGATCCAGGTGATTAAGGCGGTCCGTGAGCTGACAAGCCTTGGTCTGAAGGAGGCCAAGGACCTGGTCGACAGCGCGCCAAAGGCAGTCCGGGAAGCGGTCACCAAGGACGAGGCCCAGGCGGCCAGGACGAAGCTGGAGGACGCCGGCGCGAAGGTCGACGTCAAGTAGTCGCGCGTGCGCTCGCGAGAACCGGCGCCGATCTGAGGACACTCACATCATCGCCGGTTCTCGCGAGACGCGTGATATACTCGTGACCAACGGGGCGTGGCGCAGTCCGGTAGCGCACCGGTATGGGGTACCGGTGGTCGGAGGTTCGAATCCTCTCGCCCCGACCAAACGGCGGCAAACGTATTTCATGGCGAATCTGGGGATCAGTCGGCAACTGCTGACCCTCTAGCGGGTCCCGATCCATGTCGGGCGCATGGCTGGAAACTGATGAGCACGACTACTCAGGCACCGGCGCGCTCGGCGCGCATTATCATCGCTGATGACGAATCCCTCATCCGGCTGGACCTGCGCGAGATGCTGACCCATCTCGGGTATGACGTGATTGCCGAGGCCGGCGACGGGAAGACCGCGCTGGAGCTCGCCCGTAAGCTGTCGCCGGACCTCGTGGTGATGGACATCAAAATGCCCGAGGTTGATGGCATCACCGCCGCCGAGGTTCTCACGCGTGAGAGAATCGCTCCGGTCGTCTTGGTGACCGCCTATTCGGACCAAGGATTGGTTGACAGGGCCAAGGATGCCGGTGTAGTCGGCTACGTCGTCAAGCCATTCCGCGAGACCGAGTTGATGCCGGTCATCGAGTTGTCGCTGTCTCGATTCGATGAATTCCGGTCGCTTGAGCGCGAGGTCGGTAATCTCAAGGACGCGCTGGAAACCCGCAAAGTCGTCGAACGCGCCAAGGGTGTCCTCATGGAGACTCACGGCCTCCGAGAGGCGGAGGCATTTCACCGCATCCGCAAGACCAGCATGGATGCTCGCAAGTCAATGAAGGAAGTCGCGGAAGCGATCCTTCTCACCCACGAGATGGATTTTAGCGGCGCACCGGTGAGCGAGTCGGAGAACCCGTCGGGGGTGTCGCGCAGTTAATCTGGCGCCGATGCCGCCATCATGAACTGAATGGCGGCGCGGGAAGTTCTGTTCGTTCGCGACGCCTCTGTTCCGTCGGCGGGCGGGAGGCCTCGTTGTCCTTGATCGTCACCCTAGCCGTCGCCGGCGTGATGCTGATCCACTCCATATTTGGCGGCAGGAGCACACGGGGCCGGACCTGATGCACGCCGGGCCCTAAGCCTGAAACGTCAGCGATCACCATGACGGAATCCGGCGCCACTTGCTCAACGCTCTCGCCTTCGGCAAGCAGTTCCACGTCGACGAACGCCGGTGTGATCTCTACGAGCTGTCCGTCCCGTGCCCCTATGGCTTGCACCGGCTGATCTTCAAGAACGATTCTGCTGCCTCTGGGGTCAATCTGGACGACCGCGTTGATCAGCCCGGACTGTGGCACCAGCACGCTAATCCCGTCTGGCAAGCCCGTGATCTCCACCGTATTCTGGACGCTCCCTGTCTCGCCGGAGATATCGACTGGCGTCGTGCTGACGAAGGGAATCTGCGCCAGCACATCGGCCGGTCCATCGATGACGACGGTCGGAGGATTTGACGTCCGATAGACTTCTTCGAAGCCAGCAGCGGGCTCACCGGCGACGTTGACGAGGACTGGTACCGTCTTACCGCGCGTTGAGATCGGGACTCGGACCTCGATCTCGTCCGGCAGGATAGCGACGTCATTCACTTGCACCCCGTCACTTGTCACGGCGATGGGGCGGAACTCGCCGGTGAAGGTGCTCGTCCGATCACCGGTGTCGATTGGGACAATCACGCGATCAATCGTATCCATCACGGAGCGCGAGCCGGTGACCGTTACCTCCGTCACCTCCGGTTCCAGGGCGCCGATCTGCTTGGTGCCCTCCACGTCGTCTGGAGGAATGTACTGGACGGTCTCGATCTCGGAAACTGTCTCTTGAACGACGATCGAGACCTCCCGCGGCTCGGCCAAGACCCGCCGAACATCGTGGTCAAGCGAGACACGCACTGGAACCTCGTAGGTACCGGCCCTATTGACCTCGCGAAGATCGAGCTCCGCTTGAATTTCCGAACGATCGATATCGCTGACCACCGACTCCGCACCGGTAACCCGCACGGTGGCGGGTGGCGGGAGCGTGACGACGTCGAGGTTCCCGCTTAGGGTATCCACCTGAACCGGCACATCGCGAAAAACACGCGTCTCTTCCGGATCTCCAACCGTCGATACCCATCCCCATAACACGATCGCGATGGCACATGAGAGGCCGAGGCGAAGGAGAGAGTCCGAGCTGGGATGGGGAACCATGCGTGGGAGTATCTCTCCAATCGTATTGATCATCCGCCTACCCTTGTAACTTCTTGCTCTCGCCTCGGCTCAGCCGCCGGGATCGAGCGGGCCGCGGATTTGTCTCGCGGCTCTCCAGCGCCGTCGCCTGACGATCTCCGGTCGCGCTTGGCCGGCGGCTTCGACGAAGGGGCTGGCGAATCGCCGCCGTCGACCCGGTCGAGCCGCAATAGGGAGCGAAGCACCCGGCGCAATCGGTCCTGATCGAGATTTCGGATCAGTCTCCCATTGTGAGCGACGGCAATTTGCCCTGTCTCTTCGGAGACGCACACCGCCAATGCATCCGACTCCTCCGTGACGCCAATCGCGGCCCGGTGCCGGGTCCCAAGTTGTCCTGAGGCGGAGATGTTGTCGGTCAATGGCAGCACGACGCTACCGGCGACGATGCGGTCACCACGCACGATGACCGCCGCATCGTGGAGAGGAGAATTGGGGAAGAAGACGTTGATGAGCAGTTGCCGGGAGATCGCGGCGTCGATCGGGACGCCCCGGTCAGCAACATCCTGCAATCCCGTCTCGCGCTCGATGACGATCAGGGCGCCGAAGCGCTGCCTAGCGAGCTGGGCCGCGGCCCGAACGATCTCCTCCACGGTCCGTTCCAGCACCGTGACGTCGGCATTGCCGGGAAAAGGCGTGCGTAGCCAGAGGGGAGTATGGCCGATCTGCTCCAGCGCTCGGCGCAATTCTGGTTGAAAGATGATAGGGATGGCCACGATCAGAGCGGGCCAGGTCTTGACCAGGATCCAGTTGAGCGTGGTCAGCCGCAGCACCGACGCGAGAAAGAACACCCCCGCAATGAGAATCAGGATGCCGCGAAGCAACTGAGTTGCTCTGGTTCCCTGAGCCACCCACAGGAGCCAATAGATAATCAGGGAAACTACGGCAATATCTAAAATAGCTCGGCCATCAAGAAGGCGAGAGATGAGCCAGCCAATATCGAGCATGAGGATCACCGACCAGTCGCGGGGTTTTGGAAACGCTTGGGAAGTGTAGCATCTGGCAGAAGAGCAAGGTCACGCTGGGCGGGACCCCTCCCGACGGCTCGCTTGTTCTCGCAGGGCGGCCATAGACTCCGCTTTGGCCGACGGGATGACCTCCCCCGGCGTGAGATCCATGAGCCTCCGGTAGACGCGCTCGGCCTGCCCGTACTCTCCGAGGCCGGCTAACAGGTCACCGAGGCGGTAATAGGCGTCTGGATCGCCGGGTATCAGACCGATAATTTGGTGCAACGCGGCGATGGCGTCGTGCTTCCGATTGGCGCGGAGTGAGATGTCGACGATCGCTCGTTGCTGTTCCACCGCTTCGGCAACGTGCCCGGCTTGCAGGTAGAGCATCACCAAGGAGTGGCGAGGCTCAGAAGCCTCTGGATCCAGTTCGAGGAGCCGTTGATAGATCGCGAAGGCCTCCTCCCGAAACCCGAGCGACCAACCGAGCATTGCCGCACGCTCCAAGCTCTCTTGAGCGGCGGCGACCGCTCCCGCCCGTTGTTGCAAGTCGGCACGACGGAGCAGCTCCGCGCGCGCCTCGGACACAAAGCCACGCTGAAGAAACGTCTCGATCAAGCGAGTCTTCACGCGGATGTTGTTTGGCGCAAGCTCTGACATCCTGCGAAGAATTGATGCCATCTCCTGGAGCATGCCCTGCTCCTTGAGACGTGAGGCCAGCGCGTCCAACACCGACAGCGCGGCTCCAGGCTTGCCGGCGTGGAAATAGCCGTCGGCCAGTTGCTGCCCAAGCGCCACATCATCGGGGAATCGCTCGTGCGCGTTTCGGAGGATCACAATCGATTCGAGCTGGTGACCTTGATCCTTGCACGTCTCGGCGAGCTCAGAACTGAGCTGCGCCACCGTGGGAGTGAAGCCCAATAGGCCACGCCAGGGGATTTCACGGGCGGCCCCTAAGTCGTCAAGGGCTTCAATCGCTGAGCGAAGGGCGTCTGCTCGCTCACGGTTTTGTTGCTGGCCGGTCAAAACGTGAGTGAGGACCACCCTCCTGATGGCCTCTGCCTCGACCGATCCTTCTGGGCTGGCTGATTCGCGGGTAAGCCACTGGATGGCCTGCTTGCGATCGGTCTGGGCTAGGAGGACCCCTGCTCCGGTTTGGAGAACCCGGCTGGCCTCCATCACCTCAGCGATGCGTAGGTAGCCATCCACGAGGTGATGACCACCACCATCACGGAGATGGCTAGCCACGTCAGCCAGCATGTTCCAATGCTCGGCCTCGCTCACCAAGGTCAAGATCGGCGCGAGCGCCGCGCGTCCCACCCAGGCATCTGCACCGGCGGTGGCGGCTTGTTCCCACCGATCGACCGCCTCATTGGCCCTGCCATTTTGGACCAGGAGCACGGTGAGCTCGAGCGCGGCGCGCGTGTCAGCGGGGTCAAGCTCACACACCTTCGTCGAGTACAGCAGTGCGTTCTCTAGCTCTCCTCGTTGGCTGAGTAAGCGGATCAAGCGCGCGGCGTAGGCAGAAGCATCTTCGAGGCTCGACGTGGCGAGGCGGAGATCGATCATATGGCGGAGTGGGACCAGCGGGTCGTCGCTGACGTAAACCAGGACACGGTAGACCCGCCACAGCCAGGTCCGCTCTCCGGCAAGCTCCAACGAC
The DNA here is from genome assembly GCA_035936495.1 of Thermomicrobiales bacterium. GTDB lineage: Bacteria > Chloroflexota > Chloroflexia > Thermomicrobiales > UBA6265 > DASYWB01. The sequence goes on along the minus strand of DASYWB010000379.1, from coordinate 16 downwards.
CGCGCGAGTGTTTCTG
>DASYWB010000378.1:0-7596 GCA_035936495.1 Thermomicrobiales bacterium | reverse complement strand
CTCCAGAGCAGGCGGCGCTCATAAAGCGCGGCGTGGTGCAGAATGAGTTACCGCCGGTGCTGGTGCATGTACCAGGTGAGGAGCAGGCGATAAGCCGGACGATACGGATGGTGAGGGAGGACGACACGCTGCTCTTTCTCTCAGAGCAGGCCGCCCCTGTTCGCTCGGCGCTTCGCGGCGGGTCGGCGCTCGCTCACGCTTCATAGTGTCTATTGGTCGAAATGCGGCAAGAGGGCGCGGCGTCCAGCCTTGGAGTTATCCGATGTCCAGCCTGGCGCGATGCGAACCGTGGCTCGTCACGACGTTCCCCCAGTTATCATCCCGTTCATCGAACACGTCGCCGTTTCCGGGTCCTCGTCCTCTCTCATCGCTGTTGATGCCGTCATCGTCGTATCCGTCGTCGTCAAGGCCTGTTTGGCGAAGACCATCGCGCTCGGCATAATCGGGGAGCGCGTCGATGACCAGCGGATGGTCGTGGTTCAGCTCCGTGGTCACCAGTTCCTGGCCCTGTCCATTGATGCAGGGGCGCTTGGTCAGAATCCCCTTTCTCAAAAACTCCATCACCTTCGCTTCGATGTGTTCTGACGGCAGGACGCCCCGATCCAGAAACCGCCACAAGGTGCGGCTCATGTGGCTCTGGGTTGGGACGAAGCCGTCATGGAGCTGGGCAACGTAGGCATCGATGGCTCGAATGACAGCGATGTCGGCATCGGCGGACTGCGCCATCTGGAGCGCATCTTCCTCGCCAGCCGCGGCGACGAGATCCGGGCTGACCGACCCGGGGACTCCACAGATAATGACGCGCTTGCCGAGCCGGTTTCGAAGCGTGGTCACGACTCGGATAAAATCCTTATCGCCCGTAAACAAGAGGAACGTCCGGATGTCGGGACGGGTCAACGCGGTATTGATGATATCGATAACAAAGTTGAGGTCAGAGCGGGACTCGATCTTCTCGCGGCCATGCTGGTCGACGGATCGCTTAGCCGGATAATGCTGGGCCTCAAATCCCGCGACGTCGAGCCGTGTCCTCACTTGAGACGGATGCTGATCAAAATCAGCATAAGCACGGGCCACAGCCATGAGCCCGTAGCTCAACGCCTTGTCCCGCCATGTTACGGGGTCCGGCTCGCGCCCGAAGGAATTGATGGTTGAGTAGCGGATGTTCTCAAAATCGACGAATACGGCAACCTCATTAGCGGCCGGCGCCGCCATAGAGGCGGCTCCCTGGTCCTCTCCCATTGTCGACTCCTGGTATGAGCTACGGGCCCGGCCCCGATGCGTTGCCCTAACCGCACCGCGGGCCAGACCTTCTCTATATTTCAAAAACGAGTGAACCCGGTAGCATTCCCAAAGACCCAATTAGCCAGGCGCCCCGGCCGCATGCACGCTCCCTGACAACCGCATTCAGTCTATCATGGAGAAATCGGCCGCTCCTGAGGCCTCTCTTGACCCGGCGACTACCGGGCCTGCTGACCGCCAAGCATTGCCGCGCCGACGACCCCCGCGTGGTCCCCAAGCCCCGCCTTGACGATTTCCACCGCCTGGCCGGGCACGGGGAGCGCTTCGCGCCGAGCCGTCGCCGTCGCCATGTCAAACAGCAAATCGACCGCCTCGATGACTCCGCCGCCGAGAATGACGCGACTTGGATTCACGACGTTTATGATCGATGCGAGCCCCAGTCCGAGAAATTTCGCGGCATCATGGATGGCATCGACGACGAGCGGGTCCCCGGCCCTGACTGCCCGGGCGAGGATACCGGAGCGAATTGCGGTTCCGCCGGGCGCGTCATCCGGGGCTGGATCAATCGCGGCGCTGATGCTACTTTCCCGGCCCCGTCTCAGTTCGCCGAGCAACCACCGCGAGATGGCCGTCCTCGACGCGTAGGCTTCCAAGTGACCGCGTCCTCCGCAACCGCATAGCCGACCATCGGCATGGACTACTAGATGGCCAATCTCACCAGCCGTCCCCGACGCTCCCTCGACGAGCGCGCCGGCTTGGACGAGTGCTCCGCCCACGCCTGTCCCGACGAAAACACAGAGGAAGTCGTCGCACCCTCTACCGGCGCCAAAATGCTGCTCTCCCAGCGCCGCGATCTGGACATCATTGCGAATCGCGCAAGGAACGGCAAAGCGTTCGCTCAGTCGTGCCGCGATCGGCAGTTCGACCGTCGCCTGGCTCAGGTTCGGCGTACCGAGCAGGACTCCCCGGTCAGCATCAACTTGACCGGCGATGCCCACGCCGATGCCGCTGATCGACGCCGACCGTTCCCCTCGATTCGCGTCTTTGATGGCATCGATCGCCACATCGAAGATCCGGTCAAGCAACTGCTCGGGACCATCGTCGGCGCGCGTCTTCTTCTTAGCCGTGCCGATGACCTCGCCCGATTCGAGGCTGACCACCGCTGCCAAGACTTTGGTCCCACCGAAATCGATCCCCAACGCGTATGTACCATCCATCGCGCCTCCCTTGGGCCGCATCTATGAAGCCGCACTTCAGCTCAACCGGCGCTCAATAGCCGAAATCACCTCGCTGAAGTCTCGCACGCTCTCGACCGTGCAGGGGTCGAGACCACAAACGAAATGGTCGAATCCCAACCCGTGGAACGCGGTGATCGCATCCGCGAGCTCGCTGACCGTCCCTCGCATCGGATTTGGACGCACATTGTGGCATCCCTCGAGCGCGATGTTTCCGCCGGCGGTCTTGACGATCGATGCGAAGTCCCGCCCCACGTCCCTGCAGGCCCCCTCCAACGCGCTCAGCTTTGGTATTGCGTCGTCGGCCGACGGATGCCAGACCGTGTTCCAGGCATCAGCATATCGTGCCGTAATCCGCAGCATGCGTTCGCCGCTGGTCCCAATCAGGACGGGTGGCCCGCCCGAGGCCGCCCGCGGGCCGCGCGGTCGATTGAGGGCCTCAGCGGTCTGGAAGAACCGTCCTTCACGAGACGAGGAACCCTCGCGCAGCAAGTCGGTGACGATCACCACCGCGTCTTCAAAGCGCGAGACGCGGTGATCGAATGGCATGCCGAACATGTCGTATTCCGGCTCATGCCAACCGGCTCCCAGACCCAGGATGAACCGGCCCCCGCTGATCTCGTCGATGCTTTCGGTCATCTTCGCCAACACGCCCGGATTGCGGAAGCCCGTGCAAGCGACCAGCGTGCCGAGGTTAATGGAGAGGTCACTCGTGGCTGCCGCCAGGCCGGCGATGGTCGTGAAGCATTCCCAGACGCCTCTCGGCGTCTCACCTTCCTCCGCAGGGGCCGAGAAGTGGTCCGCGAACCACGCGACCTCGAAGCCGGCATCCGCCGCCGCCCGGGTGATCTCCAGCATGTCGGAGAAGCGAGGCGTGCCGCCAAAGGCGGAAGCTTCAAAGATCGGGACCATGAGCCCGAGGCTCATCCGGTGTTGCGAAGCGGGCCAGCGGCTGCCATCGGGCAGCGCCGGCGGTTCGACCCGACCGGCCGCCGTTGACGTTTGCTGTGGCGCCATGAGCTTTGCTTCCTCCTAATCCAGGTTCAAGCGTCCGAGCCGCCATGTCGCCAAGATCAGCGCCAGCGCGATCGCGATTCCCATCGTAACCAGGGCCGCGCGCAGCGTGAACGCGTTCTCGATAGTAACCGAAGGGTCGTCCAACAGCCTGACAAAGATGGATTGGATATAGTGACGGACGCTAACGAGCCTGATACCAGGCAGGAACCGACCGAGGAGGCTCTCCCAGGCGAAGGCGTAGATCATTCCCGCCAGTAATGCCCGCGGCACGAAGAGGCTGACCGTGAGAAAGATCGCGGCAAAGGCGACGATTCCCACGGCGGCGGCGGCCGCCATCGCGCCTAACACCGGCAACAGGTCCGGCTGATCGAGACCTCGCCCCAGCAGCCGGCGTGGGCCGGAAGCTCCCTCAACCAGCGCCCACGTCAACACGAGACCCAGCAAGATGGTTGGCAGCGCGACGAGGAGCACGCCGCCGAGTTTCTCAAGGACAATGCGAGCCCGTGTGCGCGGCTTCAACGTCAGATAGGGCAACGTGCGATCCTCGATCTCGTTGCCGATCGCGCTCGTTGCCAGGATGAGCACCATGATCGGGATCAACGTCGGCGAGAAAAGCTCGAGGAACACCGGTTCAACCAAAAACCGATACGGAGTCGTCCATTCCGAGTTGATCCGATAGATGAGACCGAAGAGCGCCGGTATGAGCGCGAGCGCCGTCACCACCCGGACCGCCCGGCCGGCGAGAAACTGACGCACCGTCAACGTGGTGATCGGAAATGGCCGCCAAGGTAACATTGAACTGAACACCGGGCAAACCCTTCGACGATCCTACCGCTCGCTGAGGTAGGCGAAAACCGACTCCAGCGATTCATCACCAGGCGTGACTCCACGCAGTCGGACCTCATGCTTCCGCGCGACTTGCGGGATCACTCGATAGAACCGCCGGACGTCGTTGGTCTCCACGGTTAGCCGCTGTCCAGCGTCGAAGTGGACGGCGCGCACCGCGTCGTCCGCGACGAGAGCGGCGGCGAGGCGCCGGGGCGCATCGCTCACGATACGGACGACATGGTCGTGCCGATCGATCCGCTCTCGAATGGCTCGATAATCGCCCGCCGCTGCCAGTTTCCCATTGATGATAACCAAGATGTTCTGGGCGAACCGTTCCACCTCACCGAGCACATGGGAGGAGACTAAGATCGTCTTCCCTTCCGCTCCAAGGCGCTTGAGGAGATCGATGAGCCGGCTCCGCTGGAGCGGGTCCATCCCGTTCAGAGGCTCGTCCAACAGCAGGATCGACGGGTCATGGACCAACGCGGCCGCGACTTTGATTCGCTGCCGCATTCCCTTCGAGTAGCCACCGATCGACCTGTGCGCCGCGTCATCCATCTCTACCAGTCGCAGCGCGCGGCGGGCACTCCCGTCCGGGTCGCCGAGCCGCTGCAAGAGTGCGTTCAATCGCACGAACTCGTAGCCGGTGAGAAACGGGTAGACCTCCTCTTGTTCCGGAACCAGACCTAACTCGCGGTACGCGGCCGGTCGCCCACGAGGCGACGCGCCATTCAGGGAGATCGTCCCGCTCGATGTTGAGACCAGTCCCGCGATCATCTTGAGGGCCGTGGATTTCCCCGCGCCGTTGGGCCCGAGGAGGGCGGTAACGCCGGGGCCCACGCCGAAGCTGAGGTCGGAGACCGCGACGATATCCCCATACCACTTGGAGACGTGGTTCACCCTGATCGCCGGCGCCACGCCTTCCGAGATGCCAGGAAGCGCTTCCGGCTGCGAAACGGCCGTGGGGACGGCTGCCTCTGTCCTGTCCCTAGCGCGTCTCAGCATGGCCAACCCGTCACTCGTAAGATCATCCTAGTTGCTCGGCACGTAGCGACGGTACATGATGGCGCAAGCGAACGCGATGACCGTCGCCATTGCCAAGGCGCAGATCCACCAGGGAACGTCCAACCATGGCTCCGCCGGCTGAAATAGTCCGATGACGAGTCCGCCGATTACGGTGGTCGGACTCAGCAGTGAGACATAGCGAGCGACGTTCCCCTCGGGCAGCGCGAATTGGAGCAGGCCGACGAGCGATTCGAGCGTAAAGAAGCCGAAGATGATGATCGCCACCGCGATGCTCTTTCTCCCGGTGAAGGAGGAGATCATCAGCCCACCTGTCCCGAGATAGATCGCGATCAGCGTGCCGCTGAGGAGCAGCCTGCCGAGATCGGGCAGGTTGTCCCACATGGATGCCAGCGGAGCCGCCGCGAGCAACTGCCGGCCGAGCCAGAGGACGAACGCCGGAACGAACGAGATCGTCAGCGTGAGCAGCGCCACCGCCCCGATTTTGGCGATCAGGTAGTCCAATCGGGTGATCGCCCGGGAGAAATAGAGGGAGAGCACATTCTCGCGTCGATCCCCGCACAAGAGCTCGGGGGCAATGGTCGCGACAAAGATACCTTCCAGCAAGTAGAGGGTGCTGAAGAACTCGTTGTACTGAATGATCTCCTCGCCAACGAAGCTCTCAATCCCGACCGGAATCAAGGCGGTGAGCGCCGCCGCGGCATAGATCAAGAATGGGACGATCTTAGAGGTCCACCCCTTCTTGATCCCCATCGCTCGTTTCATGGAATAGCGGGTCAGCGCCCACACCGCGTGACGCCGGCCGAGACGCATCCCCTCGTATTGCTCATAGCCCCTATCAAAGACTTCGCCATACCGCTCAGACGTGGGCGGGGCCGCATGATCGTGAGCTGAGACCTCGCTGACGGTATCAACTCGCATGTCGCCCGTCCCCTGATCCCCGCTCGCGGTCGCTGCCGACATGTGCGATATAGAGCTCTTCCAGCGAGCTCGACCGCGGCCTCAAGGAGCGGAGGCCCAGGTCCAGTTCGGCGACCATATCGCGGATCAGATCGTAGGCAAGGTCGCTTTCCGGCCTGACCGCGATCTCGCCATCTACGTCGTTGCCGTCCAGTAATCTGACGTCAAGACCAGCCTGCTCCAAACGCGCCGCCAGGAGTGCCGCGTCGGAGCTGATTCGGACCAGGATCTCGCCCGTGTCGTCATTGCTGTTTCCGAGCGGTTGAGCCAACATGAGCCGCCCATGGTCGAGGATCACCACGAAGGAGCAGACACGCTCGATATCATCCAAGATGTGGGAGGAGATGAGGATCGCGATGCCCAGGCCACGATGGATGCGGTCGATCAAGTCAAGCATCTCGTCCCGGCCACGCGGGTCTAACCCGTTCGTTGGCTCATCGAGGAACACTACTCCGGGCCCATGCACGAGAGCTTGAGCGAGCTTCACCCGTTGCTTCATTCCGGTTGAGAAGCCCTTGATCAGCCGGTAACGCTCTTCATCCAGCCCGACGTGATACAACACGTCAGCAGCGCGTTGCCGCGCCATACGCGCCGGCAACCCGCTCATTTCAGCCATGTGACCCACGAAGTCGGCCGCGGTCGTGTCCCTCGGCAGACAATCAGACTCCGGCATGAACCCGACGCGCTCCCGCACCTTGATAGCGTCCCGCCGCGTGTCATGTCCCAGCACCGTCGCCGTGCCGGCGTCGGGACGGGACAGACCGAGCAAGAGGCGGAGAAGGGTCGTCTTTCCGGCGCCATTGGCGCCGAGCAACCCAACAGCCCCGTGCGGAACGGCCAGGTCGAGCGATTCCAGGGCAATCTGCCGGCCATATCGCTTCGTGAGCCCCGCCGTCTCGATAATGCTGTCTGACGTCCCGGCAAGCATCTGCCTCTTCCCGTTCGCCGGCCGCGAGCCTACGTGCTCCTCCGGCCTCTCGCGGCCCACGTTAACCGGCCATGTCCGCCCGGCTGCCATCCTGTTCGCGGTGCAGTGTACCAGCGGAGGGCGCGCGACTGGGGCGAGCGGCCTAACCACGTGGCCAGGTGTCTTCCCGCTCGAATGGAGCGTACCCTCTCACCGTCGAGCGCTCTATCCTCGAGTGGAGCCGTCGCCTGAGACGGCATCAATACAACGGCAGGGCAGCCGCGGCCAGGCGAGACGAACGCGGTGCCTAAGACCGCTGCCAAGGCGGTGAGGAGAAAGGCCGATATGACGGACTTCACGATGAATGGTGAGCCGGCGATCCTGACG
>DASYWB010000377.1:0-3277 GCA_035936495.1 Thermomicrobiales bacterium | reverse complement strand
TATCGGGATCATCGGCGGCGGCATGGCGGGCCTCACGGCCGCGCTACGCCTTGCTCAGGAGGGATACCGCGTTTCGGTCTGGGAACGAGGGCAGCGCCTCGGTGGCCAGGCCGCCGCGTTCCCCGTGGCGGGTAGCCATCTTGAGTTCTTCTACCATCACCTCTTCCAGAGTGATCGCGCAATCGCGGATTTAGCGGAAGAAGTCGGCGTCGGAGACAAGCTGGATTGGTTGCCGTCGAACGTCGGCTACTTCGCTGACGGGAAGATCTGGCCACTCAATGGCGCGCTCGACCTGCTGAGATTAGGGTTTATTCCCTTTCGAGACCGCGTTCGTCTGGGAATCGTCACCGCGTATCTCCAACGTGTCCGGGACTGGAAGAAGTATGAGCGCGTCACCGCACATCGCTGGCTGAGCCGGGCGCTCGGCCAACGCGCCTACGACCGCACGCTCGGCGCCCAGCTCAAGGCGAAGTTCGGCCGCTATTATGACGAAGTGGCGATGGTCTGGTTCTGGGGCAAGATCTGGCTCCGGACGACATCCCGCCGGTCACCCCTGGAACAGGAGAAGCTGGGGTACTTTCGGGGCAGCTTCAACGTGATCATCGACGCGCTCGCCGAGCGGTGCCGCCAGGAGGGCGTCGAGATCCACACCGGGACCGGCCCGACAAGGCTGGAGCGGAATGACGGGGGACGCTGGGATATCCGCTTCGATGACCATACCGAGAAGGTTGATCTCGTCGTGGCGACGGTGCCGTCGTCGGTGTTCAGCCGGCTCGTCCCCGATCTGCCCGACGACTATCGCGCGAAGCTCCTGGGTCTCACCTACGAGGCAGCCGCAGTCGCCATCCTCCAGATGGACCGTGCACTGACCGACATCTACTGGCTCAATATCGCCGACAGCGATATCCCGTTCACCGGCGTTATCGAACACACCAATTTCATAGATCCGTCCGAGTATGGTGGGAGCCACTTCCTCTATCTCAGCAAGTACATGGAGCCCGATCATCCCTACTTCACGTTGAGCGACAAGGAACTGATCGAAGAATATCTCCCCTTTCTGAAGCGCATCAATCCCGATTTCGACCGGAGCTGGATGCAGGCGTGGTGGGTCTTTCGCGAGCGCGCCGCCCAGCCCATCGTCACGCTCAACTACAGCGAGAAGATTCCCGACCACCGGACCCCTCTCGAAGGGCTCTACCTCGCCAACACGACCCAGATCTATCCGGAAGACCGGGGAACGAACTACAGTGTGCGCCTCGGCAACCAGATCGCTGAGCTCGTCCATCGCGACCAGGAGCTCAGGCACGGCTCGTCCGTCGATGACGCCGGCTCCGGGTGCATGCTTTCGGACGGACACACGGAGGCGGCCGGGCAAGGCGGGAAGCGCTAACGCCGCGCGGCGGTGCGGCGCGGTTGCTATCCCGCGCTGTTCGTCTGAAATTCGTACTCAGATATCGAGCGGGACGGTGTCCCAGCTGTCGCCGAAGCCACAGAGCCAGTTGAGCGCTCGGAGTCGCCATTCCGCGATGATCGCGAGTGTCTCGTGATCGCCGGCCGTGGCGTAGGCCCGGCCGAGAACGGGGATGTCGTCGTCCACCGGCGGGGGTAAGAGACCTAATGCCGCCCCTTCGTGCGCCACGTCGCGGATCGCGACGAGGCGGTCATTGCGCTCCGCGACCGTCGCCGTGGCCCACAGCTCCTGCACCGTGGCTCGCCAGGCCCACAGCTCCGCTGCTTCACGCGCCGCCGCGATGGCGTCTTCATCCCGCATCGCCGCATCTTCGCGCCACGAGCCGGTCGCCGAATCGGGGGAAGGAAGCAGGCCCAGCAACGCCTCCGCATTCGCGGGCCGGTCGGGCCCGGGGAGCGCCGGGAGGAGCCCTAACGCCCAGCAGAGCGGAGCGAGTGCTTCGGCGGACCAGGTCGCCATGAGCGTGTCGCCTGGGTCTAGGCTTCCGACCGGCGCTTGAAAGATGACACGCTCTTCGGTTGAGAAGTGGTCGCTCAGGTCTTCATCGCGCAACCAAGCGAGCAGATCGAACCGGTCTTCGTCTAGCTCACTGCCATCCGTCTGTTCGGCATCTAGTTCAAGAAACGCCCGGCGGCAGAGTGCGGCGAGGACCACTGAGCGGCTGGCCACCTCGTCCGGGTCGCGAAGCGTGATGTCGAGACTATCATCTTCCTCGGCCGGCATCGGTTCCATGATAGCCAACCTAGACGTTGAAGAGGAAGTTGATCGTATCGCCATCCTGGACGACATACGTCTTCCCCTCGCGGCGGAATGTGCCCGCCTTCTTAGCTTCAGCGGTGCCGCCGGCGGCGATGAGGTCGTCGTAGCCGACGACCTCGGCCCGGATGAAACCGCGCTGGATATCAGTGTGGATGACTCCGGCCGCTTCGACGGCTGACTCCCCCCGCCGGATGGTCCAAGCGCGACACTCGTCCGGCCCAACGGTGAAGAAGGGGATCAAGCCGAGGAGATCGAAGCTGAGGCGGATCACGCGAGCGCGTCCGGATTCGGTAATTCCCAAGTCCTCCATGAAGGCGGCGGCGTCTGCATCGTCAAGTCGCGCGATTTCCATTTCGATTTGTCCCGCCAGCGCATCAATTGCCACGCCCGGTCGCTGGAATTGCTCTCGTGCCCGGGCGACAATCGCGTCCGTGGCTTCGCCGAGCTGGTCCTCGCCAACATTGACGAGGATCAGGAGCGGTTTGGCCGTCAAGAAGCCGAAGCCGCGGAGGACCTTGGCATCGTCAGGGTCGAGGTCCGGGACAACTTCCCTCAGCGGAATGTCGGCTTCAAGTGCCGCCTTGAGCTTGATGAGGACCGCCTGCTCGCGCTCGAATGCCTCGCGTTCGGCTCCGCGCATCTTCGGGATCTGGGATTCCAAGCGGTGCAGGCGCTTGTCGATGATCGCGAGGTCGCTGAAGAGGAGCTCCAAGTTGAGCGTTTCGATATCTCGGATCGGATCGACGGTTTCCTCGGAGTGTGGCACGTTGGGGTCTTCGAACGCGCGCACGACGTGGACGAGCGCGTCGCCCTGTGCGAGGTGCCCGAGCAACTGACCGCTCATCCCTTTCTCGGAAATGCCCTTCGCGATGCCGGCAACGTCGAGGTATTGGACGTCGGCGGGAACCTTCCGTTGAGGGTTGAACATATCGGTCAATCGATCCAAGCGCGGATCGGGAACCTTGACGGTGGCGAGGTTCGGTTCGTCGGAGGCAACGCCGAAGGTTCCTGTCTGGGCCTCCGCCCGGGTTAAGGCGTTGAAGACGG
>DASYWB010000376.1:0-4536 GCA_035936495.1 Thermomicrobiales bacterium | reverse complement strand
GCTTCGTGCCCCTGACTGCGGGCAAATCTGGTTAACCGATCATTCGGCGGTGCGATGGACATCCGGCACATCACCCGCGAGTCGCCCTCGCTTCTGGGGCCAGCGGTCGTATCTCCAGTCGCCTCGACAGCGGGGCAATAGGTTCGCAAACAGGGCTAAAGGGCCAGCAGAAGGGCGGTGTAGGCGGCGGCACCCAAGCCGAAGGCCCAAAACCGACTCTGCCGTTCCTCGGGCAGCTCCTCTTTGAGTACGTTGAGGATGACGCCGCCCGCGATCAGCGCTAACAGGACAAAGAGGGCCGCCTCACTGACTTCAAAGACTAATCCGATGACCCATCCCAGCACGATTGCCGCCGCCAGCACCCAGCGTCCGATCCGGTCGTATGCCGTTTTGTGGTGCTCGCGGAGACCATAGTCGTTGACAACGAAATGCAGGGCCATGGCGACCGCAAACAAGATCAGCCCGCGCACGTCACCGCGATTCTCTGGATCACGATGCACCAGCAGGTAGCCGATCAGCGCGTTGTACAGCCCAAATGAGATAACGTGGAGCCAGAAGACTCCTTCCGTCGTCCGGTCTTCGTCGGTCGCCGCGCGTCGCGTCGCGCGAGATGTAGATGCCACCCGCTCCAACCCATAGAACGTGACCAGACCAACCAGCGCTAGCAGATAGACATGGTGATCGAGCGTCGCCAGTGCTTCGCCTGCCTTCTCCTTCACTACCTCCTGCCCCTCGTTTAGCTCCGGTAGCAAATGAACGAAGATATAGGCGACCGAGACACCGCTTGCCATTGACAGCCATCGGCTGCGCGGAATCTCGTTTAGCCAGCGGAGCTTCCCAGCAAAGAGATGGGTCAATGCCAGGACGAAGACGGCAATGAAGGACAACGTGACAATCATGATGATCTCTCTCCGGGTCCCAGCACGTCATCACGTACGGGACGACATAGGCGGCGAGCCTACGATATGTCCGTCGCCGCGGGTGGGGATTCTTCCCGCACCTGCGAAACGAGATCGCGCCGTAGCGCGACGACCTCGGCACGCAATGCGGCGATCTCCTGCTGTAAGGCCGTGGCGCCGCCCTCCGCTTCCTCGCGCGTTGCCGGGTCCACTTGAGCCCGTTGCTCAGCGTCTTTCCCAATGAAATAGCTAGCGATCGATGCGGTCAACAAACCAAAGACGCTCAACGCGAAGAGCCGGACGAGCACCCCGATGATGCGGCCCTCAACTGTGACCGGGTATTTCTCGGCGTTGATCGTGGTGACCACCGTGCTCGACCACCACAGGGCGTCGCCGAACGTCCGGATCGTCGTGTTGGGCGCGGCCCGCTCGAAGAAATACATCCCGGCCGCCGAAAGGAGCACGACGGCCACGGAGAGGGCGCTGATATAGGCGAAGCGTTCGCCGCGTGTGACTTGCCGCAGCACACGCATCCCCCGATTGATCCCACCGAGGAGTCGAACCAGGGACAACGAGCGGGCGGCGCGCGCCGCCCGCAACCCTCGCAGTGCCCGCAAGGCTCGCAGCGGACGCAAGGCCGGCAGCGCCAGCGAGAGCGCTCCAAGCCAATTGTCGCGAAGAAAAGCGGACTTCGACGGTGCGATCACGAACCGGGTCACGAAATCCGCGACGAAGACGACATAGATCATCCAGAGCGCTCGGTCGAGCCAGGCTCGCCCCTGCCCTGTCGCCAGGTCGCCGTAGTCAACGACGAGCAGCAGGAGAAAGACGAGGCCGAGGACCACCATCAGCGGTTCCAGCACCGCCTGGATGTTAGCGAGCAGCTCGAACCGCTCGACCCGTTCTCGCTCGCGGTTGATAGCCTGGTCGCGCTCTGGCTCGGAATGGGAAGGGGCAGGATCAGGGGGCATGGAGCCTCGTTGAGCTATCAGCCGTCAGCTATCGACTCCGCGGTTGATCGGACATCGGGCACCGCACCCGATACCCCAACAATACTCTGCCGCGCAGCACGCCGGTAGATACCTGACGGCTGAACGCTGATGGCTAATCGCTCACCCGGTGCCCGTGGGACGCATCGCTACGGTCATGTCTTCCCGGGCCACCTTGCCACCCGCGTGGACCAACACCTTGGAGATGTCCTCGGTGTTGATTGCCGGAGCCTCTCGATAGAGGTAGCACGCGGATGCCCGCCGGTCATTAGTCCGGTAGAGCGGTGGCGCCTGATCCACGCAGATGGGCATCGCGTGCGGGCAGCGCTCATGGAATTTGCAGAACGAGTCGCCGGTCGGCGTCAGGTCGGCAACGGGCTCCCCCAACACGCGCTCGCCTTGCCATGGGAGACTCGGATCGGGCAACGGGATCGAGCCGACCAGCAGTTGCGTGTAGGGGTGCTCGGGGGCACCGACCACCAGCTCGACATCGCCCGCTTCCGCGATCGAGCCTCGGTAGAGCACGATGATGTCTTCACTAATCTGAAACGCCGTCGTCAGGTCGTGGGTGATGTAGACGATGGAGATCCCGAACTCCTGGTTCAGCTTCAGCAAGCTGCCGAGAATCGTCGCCCGGAGAGAGGCATCGACCATCGAGACCGGCTCGTCGGCAATAATCACCCGCGGTCGGAGCAGCAACGCCCGGGCGACCATGATCCGCTGGCGCTGGCCACCGCTCAACTGGTGGGGGAAGCGGCCCAGCGTCTCATCGACCCGTAGGCCGACCGCCGAAAGCGCCTCTTCCATCAGCTCCCGCCGCGCCTTCTTCGTGCTCGCGAGTCCGAAGTTCTTGATCGGCATCTCCAGGACGTGGTCCACTTTATAGAATGGGTTGTAGACCTCGAACGGATCTTGAAAGACGGCCTGTACCTCGCGCAGGAACTGCCGGCGATCCCCACCGTCTAACCGCTGGAGATTCTTTCCGCGATAGAGCACCTCGCCCGACGTTGGATCGGCCAGGCCGAGCAGCATGCGGACGAGCGTCGTCTTGCCGCTGCCACTCTCGCCGACGATCGCGGTCACGGACGGTGTCTCACCGCTGATCGCAAAGGAGAGGTCTTCGAGGGCGACGGTCTGACTCTTATTGATCAAGCCGCTGCCGAAGACCTTGGTAACGTGCCTCGCTTCAAGCAACGCTGTCATGTCGCCTCCTCAGCACCTTCACATCCTCATCATAGAGGTGGCAGGCCGCCCGGTGGTCAGGCCGGACTTCCAGGAAGAGGGGCATCTCGACCTTACATCGGTCCATGGCGTACGGGCAGCGTGGATGGAAGGGGCATCCCCCAATGGGGTGGAGGAGCGAGGGCGGCAGGCCGGGAATCCCTTGCAGGTTGCCCTTCGTCTCAAGCGACGGCAAGCTCGCGATGAGGAGTTGAGCGTAGGGATGGGCAGGCTCGCGGAACATGTTCTCGACCGAGGTCTCCTCGACGAGCTTGCCGGCATACATGACGCCGATGCGGTCGACCGAGTGAGCCATCAGGCCCATATCGTGGCCAATCTGGATCACCGCGGCGCCCAGCTCTTTCTGCACCTTCCGCAGCGTCTCGATCACCTGCCACTGAACAACGACGTCGAGGGCACTGGTTGGCTCATCGGCGACGATCACACGGGGCTCCATGCTAATCGCAATCGCGATGCAGACGCGTTGCTTCATGCCACCGCTGAGTTCGTGCGGATACATGTTCGCGACGTTGGGCTTGAGACCGACCTTCTCCAGAAGCTCCTTGAGGAACTGGCGAAACTGCTCGTCCGACATCTCGACATCGTGATCGCGGAGAGCCATCCGGACTTGGTCGCGGATGCGCTTGACCGGGTTGAGCGAATTCATCGCGCCTTGGGCCACCAGCGCCACTTTTGCGAGGCGGGTCCGCCGCATCTGTCGCTCACTCAGCGTGAGGAGATCAACACCATCGAGGAAGATCTGACCGCCCTCGATCCGGCCCGGTGGCTTGATCATCCGGAGCACGGAAAGCGCGATCGTGGACTTGCCGCTTCCCGACTCCCCGACAAGACCAAGCCGCTGCCCAGGCGCCAGACTGAATGAGACGCCGTCGACCGCTTTGATCGCCCCTGCGCGGGTATAGTAGGAGACACGTAGGTCTTGAACCGCGAGTACCTCAGTGGCCTGGCCGTTGGTGTGAACGGGTCGCGGTTGATGGGGGGGCGGGGCGATCTCGGCCTTGAGCACGTCGGACATCGGATGGGTCTCCTCCAGGAGAGCGTGGCAGCCTCACCTTACTGCCGGGACCATGGCGCTCATCGATGTTGGCGCCACCAGTGTGTCCGGGATCATAGACGATTTGACGGCGGGACGGTAGGACGACAACCCTGTCCCGTAGGGCGTATGCGTCAGCGGGGCTGAGGCACAAAGCGGACTGCTTTGCGAGGAGAGCGTGCTCACGCATAAACCCTAATTGCCGTGGAAGGGGGGATTGACAACCTTCATCTTCCGTTTATGATTCAGCCTATTCACGGGTGGGCAGTGCCCATGCGGCTTTCGCCACGGTGAGCGCAAGTCCGGCGACACTGCTCTGCGACGTGGAATTGATGATCCCGGTTGGTTTGGGAACGACTCATTGAGGAGGAGG
>DASYWB010000375.1:0-9936 GCA_035936495.1 Thermomicrobiales bacterium | reverse complement strand
CTCTCATCCCCTGGACTCGACCATCTCTTCTGGCGCCGCCTCACGGCAATCGTACAATCCTAGGGCATTCTGGATCCCTGTCTACCCATTTTTGCCTAAGTTCTGGATACCCCGTGCATGGCTGCCTGGTCAACCGCTCTCCCGGCCTGCTTCGCTCCCCGGCGGTAGGCGCATGGGAGGACAGACGGCCCCGCCGCGCCGCGCGGGCCGGCACACGGGCGGATCCTCTCAGCGCACGGTCCGGGAGAGAAGTCCCTCCCTGTTCGGTGCTGTCTCATATCTCCCCCGGGGATTTCATAGTCAATGGGGAGTCAGAGACGAGCTGAGCCAGGGACCGATAGCTCTCGGTCCCGGCGCCTAACCCTATGTCACGTCCCGACGCCGGAGTACCCAGCCTGACACGCCGAGGAAGAGCAAGAGATACGCCCCCAACACCAACAGGGCTTGGTCGCCACCGACGTACGGACCCGAGAAGGAGCCCGGACCATTATCCGCGCTCTCCTCCATCGACGCGCCCAACGTCTGGGCAAGCGAGTACGCATTGGCGCGCACAAAGTACTGAACCAGTGATTCCAAGGCGCCTATCTGGCTCGCGAACGCGCTGATCAATCCTTCGACCACCAGCGCGTAGAGGATGCCGATGCCAACCGCCAGCGCGGTGCCCCGCGAGAGGACCGCCAGCATGGCTCCCAAGGCCGTCCAGACCGCCAGGATCAGCCAGGCGCCGACGGAGGCGCGGAGGACCAGCCACGCCGATGGCGGCGAGAGGGAAGCGCTGTCCCACCAGGCGATAAGCAGGCTACACGCCGCACCCGCGGCGAAGACCGTCAACACAAAAGGAGCCAAGACGATGCCCAGCGCCGCCAGCTTGGCACCAAAGACCTGCATCCGGCCCGGCCGCTGGATGAACAACGTCTTGAGCGTCCCCCAATCATAGTCGCTTCCCATCGCGAGGACGCCGAGAATCAGGGCGGTGGCCCCACCGAAGAACGGGAAGCCGACGATCAGCGTTCCAACAAGTTGCGCCGGCAAGATATCCGTGGGAACGCTCCGCGCGGCCGTGCCGCCGTTATTCAAAAACGAGACGTACGGCAAGGCATAGGCGAAGAATACGGCCAGCGCCGTCCAGATCGCGAGCAGGATCCAAACGCCCGTCCGTTTGCGCAACACCAAGAGCTCCGCCGCAATGCTTCCAGTCATGCTGCGTCCTCCGTATTTCTGGTCAGGTTGAGGAATACGTCCTCGAGCGACGCCCGCTCGATGCGAACCTCGCTGACGGCCACGCCGTCGTTCACCAACGCCGCGGTGATCGCGGGCGTCAGGCCCGGCTTCGCCGAGACTCGTATCCATCCGTCGCTCAACGCGATATGGTCGATCCCGCGGAGACCAGCCACCACCTGATGAACGCGGTCCACCGGCTCCGCCCGAATCTTGATCTCGTCGCGGCCCCTCAGCTCGTCCAGGGTTCCCTCGGCCACCAGTGACCCCCGACGAATGATCCCCACACGGTCGCTGACGTGCTCGATCTCCGTCATGATGTGGCTCGAGACGAGGACCGCGCGGCCACCGCGCCCGAGCTCGCGGATAAGATCCCGCATCTCCGCCACGCCCGCCGGGTCCAACCCATTTGTCGGCTCGTCGAGAATCAGCAGCTCAGGGTCCTTGAGTAATGCCGCGGCGACGCCAAGCCGCTGTTTCATCCCTTGGGAATAGGTCTGAAACCGATCCTCGCCCCGCACCGTGAGATCAACCCTGTCCAGCGCCGCCGCGATCCGAGATTCTGGAACCCGCGCGTGACCGGCGGCGACACGCAGGTTGTCACGCCCGGTAAGGAATGGATAAAACGCTGGTGATTCGATCATCGCCCCGATTCGCGCGAGCCCGTCTGGCGAACCTGGCGACGCACCGAGCACGGTTGCCCGTCCGGCCGTAGGCTGGATCAACCCGAGAAGCATCCGCAACGTGGTCGTCTTCCCCGACCCATTCGGCCCGAGAAAGCCATAGACTTCGCCCGCTCTCACCCCCATGGTCAGCTGATTGACCGCCACGACACGCTCGCTGTAGCGCTTGGTGAGGCGGTCCGCTTCGATCACAAAGCTGTCGTCCATTCCGTTCCCTCTCGTTCTCGTTGCGAGCTCCATTGCCGTGTGCATCTCCGCAACGACAAGTCGCTGGTCATCACGTGGGATCATGCCGAGGGCCATCGCTCAGCGGAGCCGGTCGAGGCGATCGCGGAACTCATCCGCGTTGATCTCACCGCGAGCGTATCGCTCGGCGACGATATCGCGAGCCCGCTCCATGGGGAAGGGGCCGTGGCGATCCGTGGAGCGGAGAACCCAGCGGACGATGACGGCGATCAGGACGATCCACAGCAGCAGCATGAGCGGCCGCAAGAGCCACCACCACCCGCCGCCGAGGCCCTCCCACCCACCCTCGTGGGCGTAGGAGGCAGCGGCAGTGACCATCAGTACTTCCATCGCGTGTCCTTCCTTTCCGATATGCAGGCAAATGCCCGCTCGTGACTCCGGGACGCTCCGGCTATCAGAGGCGGCCGCCCCGCAGCGCCGATCCGACAGACGCTGGTGTGCCCTTGCACGATTTCGATGTTCGGTCCACAAGCTCAATGCTTGGTGGGACCAATCCTCAACAGAAGCTCAACGCCTGGGCAACTCTTCCTCTTGCCCCCACCAAACCGTGGCAAACCGTGGAAACCAGGGACAATAATGGTCGCGATGGAGCACGTCCACGGCACCGCGGGGGGAGGTCATGACGGATCGACAGACAACGGTGCTGGTAGTCGATGACGAGCACGACATCGTTCAGCTCATGCGCGATTTCCTCGAAGCCGACGGCTACGCGGTCGTGACTGCTATGGACGCCTCCGAAGCGCTGCAGGTAGTGAGGCGCACACCGCTGGACTGCGTGCTGCTCGATCTGATGTTGCCGGGCCAGTCCGGCTTTGAAGTACTGCGGCGTATCCGGGCGACAAGTGACGTGCCGGTGCTCTTCCTCAGCGCACGGGAAGAAGACAGTGACAAGATTCGCGGCCTTGGCCTCGGTGCCGACGACTACGTCGTCAAGTCAGCCACGCCCGCTGAAGTGGTGGCACGTGTGAGGGCCGTGCTTCGCCGCTATCGACGCGGCGAGCCGGCGGCGCCGGCCCTGCTCGAGTTCGGGCGCGTGACCATCGACTTGCGTGCCCGCCAGGTCCGCGTCAATGGCGATCTGGTGCCCTTCACCGCCCGCGAGTTCGACCTGCTGCAGATGTTCGCGCAGCACCCGTGTCAGGTCCTGACCCGAGAGCAGATCTTTGAGCGGCTCTGGGGTCCCTACGGCGACCGGCATACGCTCACCGTCCACATCGGCCGCCTGCGCGACAAGATCGAGGAGGACCCCGCCAACCCACGCTACATCACGACCGTTTGGGGAGTTGGGTACCGCTTCGAAGGAGCACCCCGGCGATGACGCCGGCCCGCCGCCACTGGACGCTGCCGATTCGCCGCTGGTTGGCACTCGCGCTCCCCGTCGTCTTCTTTACCCCCGTGCTCGTCACGCTGGCGGTCGCGTACGCGTGGGTCCAATTGCCGCAGGTCGCTCGATTCTCGGCGGCC
This sequence comes from Thermomicrobiales bacterium, assembly GCA_035936495.1. GTDB lineage: Bacteria > Chloroflexota > Chloroflexia > Thermomicrobiales > UBA6265 > DASYWB01. The sequence continues at coordinate 6,325 of DASYWB010000375.1, read as the reverse complement.
GACCGGCTGCGAGAGGACGCGTCGCGCTGGAGCGATCCTGCCTGGCAAGAAGCAACGCGGGGGGAGTTCGCCGGCCAGGGAGTCGAGTTTGTCTTGCTCGAAGACGGCCGCGAACTGTACCGCAGTTCCGCCGATCCTCTCGCTGGAGCCGGCGGCGAGCAGCATCCGGGCTCGTTCGTGCAGCGCGTGAACGTCACTGGTCCAGGATCCGAGAAGACGGCCTACGTCTACGCCGATGTCCAGCCAACGGGAGCGAGCCGCTTCTGGCTCGTGCCGCTCGTCGGGGTCACCACCCTGCTCGCGACGCTTGGCATGATCGCCTGGGTTCTCGGCCGCACGGTGGTCAGGCCGCTCGCCGCCGCCAGCCGTGCGGCCCGACAGGTGGCATCGGGGAATCTCGACGTGACGTTGCCATCGTCGCGCGTGCGTGAGGTGGACGAGCTGACCACCGCGCTCGAAACCATGAGTGCCGCGCTGCGCGCCTCAGTTCAGCGCGACGCCGAACGGGAACAAGAGCGACGGTTCTTCATCGGTGCCGTCGTCCATGACTTACGCACCCCGTTGTTCTCCTTGCGCGGCTACTTGGAGGGCTTGGAAGGGGGCATCGCCGACACTCCGGAGAAGGCCGCTCACTACGTTGCCGTGGCACGGGAGAAGGCAAACGCGTTAGAGCGCCTCATCGCCGATCTCTTCGCGTTCACCCGGCTCGAGTTCCTTGAGCAGACGCCAAGACGCGAGCCCGTCGATCTCGCGCTGCTCTTGCGACACCACGCCGAAAGCCTCCAGCCGTTGGCAAAGGCTAAGGGCGTCGCGCTGACGGTCGGAGGAACATCGGAGCCGCTCCCTATCACCGGCGACGAACATCTCCTGGCACGCGCGATCGAGAATCTCATCGATAACGCGATCCGCTACACGCTGAGTGGCGGCTCAATCGATATCACGGCGCTCTCGACCGGGAACATGGCACGGTTCACGATCCACGACACCGGGCCGGGCATCGCGGCGGAACATCTACCCCATCTGTTCACGCCGCTCTATCGAGGCGAAAGCTCACGCAACCGGCAGACAGGAGGAGCCGGCCTCGGGCTGACCATCGCGCGGCGCGTTCTCCTGGCGCATGGAGGCACGCTGGACGCCGCCAATAGCAGCGCGGGGGGCGCCATCTTCACCGCGACCCTGCCACTCGTGGATCCGGCTCGCCTCGAACCGATGGAACCGACGACACCGGTGGCGCACCACCATGCCGCCTCCCGCTAACCCTTATCCCGTATTCTTCAGCCCGCCCGCGATGCCGTTGATCGCGAGCAGCGCCGTCCGCAGGCGGTCGTCGGTGGCGCCGTCGGAACGGAGTCGACGCAACAGCTCGATCTGGATGAAGCTCAGTGGATCGACGTAGGGATTCCGCCGCCGGACAGATCGTTGCAGCACGGGCTCTCGGTCCAAGTGCCGCTCCTGGTTCGTCACCGCCAGCAGCATCGCCTCAGTGAGATCCCACTCGGTTTGGATCTTGGCCCAGATGCGGTCGCGGACCTCGACCGGCTCGACCAGCGCTACGTACCGCTCGGCAATCGCGCGATCCGCCTTCGCCAGGGCCATCTCGGCGTTGCCGAGCAGCGCATCGAAGAACGGCCAGGCCGTATCCATCTCGCACAGCAGGTCTAAGCCAAAGGCGTCGCGACCAGCCGCGAGCGCCGTTCCTAAGCCATACCAACCGGGCAGGAGCACCCGGGCCTGGGTCCACGAGAAGACCCAGGGGATCGCCCGCAGGTCTTCGACGGACCTGGAAGCCGTGCGCCGTGCCGGCCGGGAGCCGAGCTGGTGGCGGGAGATCTCTTCGATCGGCGTGGCGCCGTGGAAGAACGTAATGAAGTCGGGATCGCCATAGACGAGATCGCGATAGACCGCCGTTGAGCGGTCAGCCATCAGCTTCATCGCCGCGTAGAAATCCGGCAGTCTCTCCGGCGCGGGGCGCGGCAACGCGCCCACGGTGCTGACCAGCACCGCCCCGGTCACGAGCTCCAGCTCCCGGTGAGCGATCTGGACCGTCGAGTAGCGTGCCGAGATCACCTCTCCCTGCTCCGTCAGCTTGATCCGGCCACCGACCGTGCCCGCTGGCTGAGCCAGAATCGCCACGTTGGTTGGCCCGCCGCCGCGTCCGACCGATCCTCCTCGCCCATGAAAGAACGTCAGATCAAGACCCTTTTCGTGGATCACCTCGGCAACGGAGACCTCCGCCTCATAGAGTGCCCACGACGACGCCAGGTAACCGACATCCTTGTTGGAGTCGGAGTAACCAATCATGATCTCCTGGGCGTCGCCTTGGGCGGACAGCGCCGCCTGGTAGACCGGCTCGTCGACCAACCTGCTCATCGTGGCAGCGGCCTCGCGCAGGGTATCCCCCTGCTCGAAGAGTGGCGCGATCTTCAGCGCCGCGCCCTCGCCGCCCGGTCGCGCTAAGCCGGTCTCCTTCATCAGGAGCAGCACTTCCAGCACGTCCGACGGCGCATCCGTCCCAGAGATGATGTAGGTCGTGATGGCGCCGGGATGATCTCCCTCCAGGACCGCACGCGTCGTGCGGAACGTCGCGATGACTTGCCGCGCATCATCCGGGAATCCGGCAATATCGCCGGGAATGAGCGGCCGTGGATTGGCTATTTCCCGTCGGAGCAGATCGACACGGCCTGCCTCGGGTAGGCCCATATAGGCGGATTCCACACCGGTCAGCCGGAAGGTCTCGGCCAGTGCCAGTGCATGGCGTTGCGCGTGCTCCCGCAGATCCAGCGTCGCAAGGTGAAACCCAAAGACCTCAACCTGCCGGATGACGTCATGGAGGTCGCCTCCGGCAATCAGCCCCTGGCCCTGATCTCGCAGCGATGTCTCGATCAGACGCAGGTCGCCAAGCAACTCGCCGGGGCGGGCGTACCCCCGGCCCCCCTCGCCGTTCTGCATCGCCCGCACGCGCTCTCGTGCCAGCGTGAGAAACTGGCGGTACGGTTCCCCAGCGTTTCGCCGCGCGAGATCCTGTCCTAGCTCGGGGAAAAGCTCTCGGTACTCCTCCAATCGGGGCATGATCGCCCGCGCGGGACCAGTCGCCCCCTCGTGCACGGAGAGCCGGCCGGATAGCTCGGTGAGCCGCTCGTCCCAGAATCGAAGCGCCAAGTCGCGCATCACTGTCAGCGTTTCGACGGTCACTGCCGGCGTGACGAAGGGGTTGCCGTCGCGATCCCCGCCCATCCAACTGCCAAAGGAGAGAAACGGCGGCACCTTGAAGGCCGTACCGGGGAATGTCCTCGCCAGCGACTCTTCGAGATCGCGATAGATGTGCGGGACAACCTGGAGGAGCGTTGAGCTGAAATAGACGAGGCCGGCTCGCACCTCATCCAGGACGGTTGGAGAGACCGCGCGGATCTCATCGGAGCTCCAGAGCTCCGCGACGGTTGAGGCAAGACGGGCTCTCGCCCGATCCAGATCGTCGGGCAACAGCCGGCGCTCGTCGAGGTCGCGTATCACCGCAAAGATCCGGGCCAGCTTGTCGATCACAGTCCGTCGCCGCGCTTCAGTCGGATGTGCCGTCAAGACCAATCGCACCTCGGCGCGGTCGAGCAGGCCTTGGACCTCCGTCGCTGTCAGACCATGGCTCGCCAGCATCCCCACCGCTTCCCGCACCGAGCCCCGGCGTGGTTCTGGATGCGCCTTCGCCTCGCGATGGCGAATCCGGCGGATCCGTTCGTTGTCTTCCGCGAGGTTCACCAACTGGAAGTAGCTGGTGAACGCCCGGATCAGCGTCCGCAGCTCGTCGTCGTTCTGCCCGGCTACCAGCGCCGCGAGCGCGTCACCGGCCGCGACGTCACCATCGCGGAGCGACTTGCCCAAGGCCCGGGCCCGCTCCTCAAGTAAGAACGCCTCCTCCCCCGCCTGGGATCGAATGACCTGCCCGAGCAGATCACCGAGCAGGTAGATATCATCGGAAATCGACCGGCCCCCTGGCATGATGGTCACTCCTCACATCGTCCACGGAGCGCCTGTCAGCCGCAGATCCGACCGGACAGCGCGCGTACGATCATTGTAAGATCGAGACAGCCCAGCCCCAACGTCGCCCGTTAAGCCAAGGACATTGTCGCGATGCCGCATCTCCATGCAATCTCCCATTGGGCAACGAATCGATGAATAGCGTCTCCCTGCACCGCGCCACGCCGGTCGACGCGCCCCGGCTCCTCGCCTGGCGCGAAGAAGCCTCCGCCGGACGCTACCAACCCATCCGGCCGACGACGCTCGCGAGCCTCCAAGAGCGCTTGGCGAAAGAGGCTGACCGTCCACTGGATGCCGATTTCGAGGGCACGGCCACCTTCATCATCGAGGCATCCGGCGAACCTACCGGCTGGATCACGCTGCGCGAGGTCAATCGGGAACACCGCACCGGCGATATTGGGTATACCATTGGTGAGGCGTTCCGGGGACGCGGCCTCGCGACGGCGGCCCTCCGTGCCTTGCTGCCGCTCGCATTCGAGACCGCCGATCTCGACCGGCTGCAAGCCGTCGCGGCGGTGGACAACATGGCCTCCCGCCGCGTGCTGGAGCGGGCGGACTTCCAATGCGAGGGGATCGCCCGGGCCTATCTGATCATCCGCGGCCAGCGCATCGACCACGCCCGATACGCGCTGCTTCGAGATGACTGGCGCGAGACACGAGAAGCCGCGACATCGTCAAATTAGGAGCAGTCATGAGCAACCACTCTCACCCAGCAGGACACGTCGCCGGCATCTTCGTCAGTTCCGAGGCTGGGGCACCTATGCGTTTCCTCGACGCGGCCGAGGCTTTTGCCGGTCAGGGCCTCGAAGGCGACCGCTACCAGGCCGGTGAAGGTTTCATGTCGCAACGGCAGGGCGGCGGACTGGAGCTCACGCTCGTGGAAACCGAAGCGCTGGCCGAGCTCTCGGCCGAGAACGGCATCGAGATCACCCCTGCTGATAGCCGCCGGAACATCGCGACGCGGGACATCCGGCTCAACGACCTCGTCGATCATGACTTTCAGATCGGCGAAGCCATCTGCCGCGGGGTCCGGCTCTGCGAGCCCTGCGCCAGGATCGAAAAGCTCGTTGGCAAGCCATTCGTCAAACCGATGGTTCACCGGGCCGGACTTCGCGCCGACATCATCCGATCAGGCACGATCCGCGTCGGAGACAGTATTCGCGTGCTGACGAGCAACAGCGCCATTCCGGGTCAATCAGGTTCGGAGACGGCGTCCCGATGAGTTCAAGGAGCCAACCCGAGGCGGCCACCGAGACAAGCGACACGGTGCCCGAATCGCCCCAAGCCGGCTCTTCCTTAACCCCGGAGGAGCTGGCTGATCGCCTCGCTCCCGCCGACGTACGGCCCACATGCCCTCATCCCCCGCCCCTTCACCCGGTGCGCGGGAGAAGGGGGTTGCTTGGCAGGGCGCCGAGGGTCGAGATGCGGCGGCGGGAGACCGGGCACCCCTCGTGGCCATTCGTTCCGACTAATTCCAGGTAAGCTCTGGCAGCGCGGCGATCAGGCCGTGTGTCTCCCGCCGCCGGAGGTTCCCGCCGATGTCCTCTGCTCTCGCCGTGCCGCCCGCCGCGACCGTCGTCGACCGCCTCGAGGGGCTCCTCGGCGAGTTGGTCTCCGCCCTGGTGCCGACCACCGGTGCCGCTGGCCGCAACCGTGGTCGACCCCCGATCCTCCCGGCCACGCTGCTGTGGACGGGGCTGGCCGTCTGCGTCCTGCGCCGCGCCACGAGCCAGCTCGACCTCTGGCGGCTGCTGACCGGCGCCGGCCTCTGGCACTTCCCTGCGGTCCCCGTTTCCGACGACGCCATCTACAAGCGGCTCGCGCGGGAGGGCGCGACGGCCCTGGCACGGCTCTTCACCGACCTGACTGCGCTCTTGGTCGACCGCCTCGACGCGCATGCCGACCGCACCTTGGCCCCGTTCGCCGCCGAGGTCTACGCTCTCGACGAGACCACCCTCGACCCGGTCGCCCGCACGCTCCCGGTCCTGCGCGGCGTCCCGCCCGGCGATGACCGGTTGTTGCCCGGCAAACTGGCGGGCGTCTGCGCCGGGCGGCGCCAGCTCTGGCAGGCAATCGAGTGCCTGCCCAACCCCCATCAGAATGAGAAGGTGGCTGCCCGCACCGTGGTGGCGGACCTGCCAGAGCGGTGTCTGCTGGTGTTCGATCTCGGCTACTTCGCCTTCGCATGGTGCGACGACCTGACAGACACTGGGCGCTGGTGGGTCAGCCGCCTGCGCGACAAGACCAGCCATGAGCCGATCCACATCTTCTACCAGGACGACGAGACCCTCGATGC
>DASYWB010000374.1:0-2815 GCA_035936495.1 Thermomicrobiales bacterium | reverse complement strand
TAGTACGTTGCCCGGCCACCCGAAAGGTCGAAGACCGCGCCGGTCGAGAAGGTCAGTTGGTCGGAGCAGAGGAACGAGACGAGCGCGGCGACTTCCTCTGGCTGACCAACACGACCCATCGGGATTCTTGACGTCATGTACGCAACATGCTCGTCGCTGAGCTGGCGCAAGATGTCCGTCTCGATGACCGCGGGCGTGACGCAGTTGACCAGGACGCCGCGAGTCGCAACCTCTTTGGCGACCGCCTTGGTCAGGCCAATGACGCCCGCCTTCGCCGCGGAGTAGGCGACGGCGTTCGGATTGCCCTCCTTACCGGCGATCGAGGCGATATTGACGATCCGGCCATACTCCTGGTCGAGCATCGACGGCAAGGCGGCACGGCAGCCGAGAAAGACGCCGGTCAGGTCAATGTCGAGAACCTGTTGCCACTCCTCGACTTTGTACTCCCAAATGGGGACGGCGCGACCGGCAATTCCGGCGTTGTTGACGAGCAGATCAAGGCTGCCCCAGGTCGAATGCGCGAGCTCGACGGCATCCGCCCAACTCTCCGCCGAGGTGACATCCAGATGACAGGGCCGGGCAGCGTCCCCGATAGCCTGGGCGACGTCGTTGGCCGCCTTGTCGTCCACGTCGGCGATCAGCACGCGCGCACCGTCGGCGGCGAGCCGGACGGCAATGGCGTGGCCGATGCCGCGAGCTGCGCCTGTCACGATCGCGGTTCGTTGCTCACTCACGATTCCCGTTCCCTCCCTGGTTAGCCCGGCCGCCACATGCGCAATCTTCTCGACGCGGCATCATCCCATACCATCCATTCACCGTGCGCAACCGGGGAGCCCATGGGGCGGAGAACGTCAAGATCACGTTTACGGTGCTCGAGGGGAAACGGACTGTCGAAGAATCCATCGAGGTTGCCTTTCTCACGAACAGCGGCACGAGCCAAGGCGAGCTGGTCACGCGGTACGACCTGGCCGCCCATACCATGGAAGCGCGGGGCAGCACCTTTGAGACGCCGTGAGCTGACCGGAAGGGGTAGAGGAGAGCCGCCCTCCCACCAACCCTACGACTCACCCGGCTTCGAAGCGACTGTTACGAGGACCGGGATCGATCGGTGATGCCACTACCGCTTCATGCGTGGGTCGAGGACATCCCGCAGGCCGTCGCCGAGCAGGTTGGTGCCGATGACGGCGAGGGTAATCGCGAGGCCGGGGTAGAGCATGAGTTGCGGGGCATTCTGGAAGAAGAGACGGCCATCGCTGAGCATCGTGCCCCACTCCGGCGTCGGCGGTTGGGCGCCGAGGCCGAGGAAGCTCAGACCCGAGATGGCGAGCATCAAGGCTCCAAGCTCCAGACTCGCGAGGACGATGACCGACGGGATGACGTTCGGGAGCACGTGGCAACGAATCACGCGCGATGCCGGGCAGCCGACACATCGGGCCGCGGTCACGAACTCCCGCTCGCGCATGCTCACCGTGAGCCCACGGATCACCCTTGCATACTCGACCCACCAGACCGCGATCATCCCGATCATCACGTTCCAGAGACTAGGGCCGAGCATGCCGACGATCGCCAGCGCCAGCACCAGGCTCGGAAAGGCGAGCAGGACATCGACGACCCGCATCAGGATGTCATCGAGTAAGCCGCCGAAGTAGCCGGCGATGAGCCCGAATGTGACCCCGATCGTGACGATCGCGACCGCGGCGAGGAACGCGGTGCCGAGCGTCCACCGCGCTCCGAAGATCAGGCGGCTGAGGATGTCGCGGCCGAGGTTGTCGGTACCCAGCCAGTGCTCGGTGCTCGGCGGGGCGAGGAAGGCGGTGGGGTCGACCTCGGCGGGGTCGTGCGGGGCGAGGAGCGGGGCAGCGACGGCGACCAGGATGAAGAGGAGGACGATGACCGAGCCAGCCACCCCGGTGCGATCCCGCAGGAAGCGGCCGAGCAGGGTCCACCGTGCCGGTCGCCAGCCCGGCGCCTGAGCGGTAAGATTCGTCCGGGGCAAGCTGCCGCGGCCGGCTGTTGCTGCGCTCAAGATGACACCCTCCTACCGGCCACCGAGGCGGACGCGCGGGTCCAGGAGGCCATATGAGAGATCGACCAGCAGATTGATGAGCAGGAAGACAGTGCCCATGAAGATGACAAACCCCTGGATCACCGGGTAGTTGCGGTCGAAGATCGCGTCCAGCACGAACTTGCCGATCCCCGGCCAGGCGAAGATCGTCTCGACGATCACCGCGCCGCCGAGCAGACCGGCGAAGCGGAGCCCAGCGACGGTCATCACCGGGATCAGCGCGTTGCGCAGGGCATGCCCGAAAATGACCGCGCGCGGGCCGAGCCCCTTCGCCCGCCCGGTGCGAACGAAGTCCTGCCCAAGCACCTCCAGCATCTCGGAGCGGGTCAGCCGCATCAGGCTAGCGCTGGCCGCGAGCCCGAGCGTGGCAGACGGCAGGACCAAGTGCTGCCACGTGCCGCGACCGGCCACTGGCAGCACGCCGAGCCGCACCGAGAAGACCAGAATCAAGAGGTAGGCGACCCAGAAGCTCGGCATCGCGGCGCCGAGCAGAGCCAGGACCCGCGAGAGGTGGTCGATCGGCGAGTTCCGCCAGACCGCGGCTAGCACACCTAGCGGGAGGGCCAACGTGATTGCCCCACCCAGGCCGAGGACCGCGATCTGGAGGGTGTTCGGAAAGCGATCGAGGAGCGCTTCGAGTACCGGCTCGCCGGTCCGGTACGAGGTGCCGAGGTCACCGGTCACGGCATTCCCCAACCAGTGCGCATAGCGCACCGGGAACGGGTTGTCCAGACCGAGCTCTTCACGCAG
>DASYWB010000373.1:0-3183 GCA_035936495.1 Thermomicrobiales bacterium | reverse complement strand
CGTCGGCCGGGTTAGCGATTGTTGCCCCGTCCGCTGAGATGACGCAAGAGCGGGAGAGACTAACCCTGTATCTCGAAGAACGGGATGTGTCATCTAGGTGCCCAACGGATGACCAAAGCGGCGGCGAGTGAGGTCAGGATCCGTTTCGGCGAACCCATTCGATCTCGGGTTGATCGCTGGGGGTGAGGGCGCGATGCTCAGCCGGCTGAAAGGTGGCTTATCTGACTGAGTGCCGGGGTTGCGACTCCGCGCGGCGGCCGCCCCCGTGATTCCTTCCCCAAGCCTTCACGCGGATCCCGTTTGGCGTGGCCATTCGCCAGCTCAACCGGCCGGGCGTTACGGGCCGTCCGTACACCAGCCGAGTTGCGCTGCCGATGGCAACGGAGTAGGATCGTCTGGTTCGATTAGGAAAGCGGCGGGTTGGCTGCCCGCGAGAAACCTCGACGCCCGGACTAGCGGATTGTTCGCACACCCGCCAAATGGCGTCACGTACCAAGGGAGGGAAGGGCCATGACCCGTGGATCGCGTTGGCGCTGGCTGGTCGCCGCGCTGCTGATCGTGCCGGCGCTGTCGGCGACTACGTACACGAGCGCGGCACTGCCCGCGCCGCCGGTTCAGTTGACGGCTGTGGGTGGGTACTGTGCCGATGGAGAGGAAAACGCCTTCCTCGGGCTGATTAACCAGTATCGCGCCGCGAATGGCCTGGGCCGGCTCGTCCACACCCAAACGCTGGCCGCCGCCGCCGAACACCATAGTGTCGACATGGCGACGAACAACTACTTCAGCCATACGATGCTGGATGGCACGGGAGTAGCTCAGAATCTCGCGAATCACGGGTATTCGGACAGCTCGACCTGGGGCGAGAACATCGCGGCCGGGAACGCGAGCGCCGCGGCGACTTTCGAGCAATGGCGAACCAGTCCAGGGCACAACGCCAATATGCTGAATGCCAGCTTTGGCGCGATCGGCATCGGTCGCGCCTCTGGCGGCTCGTCGAGCTACGGTACCTACTGGACGACCGTCTTCGGTGCCACGAGCGATGGCGCCGCGGCCGTCTGCGGCGCGCCACCAGCCGCCCCCACGCCAAGTCAGCCCACGAGTCCGCCGCCCTCGGACGCGGCCGCCAACGCGACCACGACGGCCGCGTTGAACTTGCGGAACGGGCCAAGCCTCGGCGCGGCGGTGTTGACCGTTATGCCGGATGGCGCCCGCGTCGCGGTGACCGGGTCCGCGCAGGGTGGGTTTGCCCCGGTCACCTATGGTGGGCTGAGTGGCTGGGCCGCGATGGATTACCTGCTGGTTGATGGGCAGAGCCCTCCAGCGCCAGCTCCTGCCGACCCAGATCCCAATCCCGCGCCATCTCGGGGGTCGATGACCGTCACCGAGGCGCTGAACCTGCGCGCCGGCCCGAATACGTCGGCAGCGATCTTGACGGTGATGCCGGCGGGAGCTCGCGTCGAGATTACCGGCGGTGGTCAGAATGGCTTCCTTCCGGTCGCCTACAACGGCGTTTCCGGTTGGGCGTTTGGTGAGTTCCTGAACGCGGGCGGTGCACCACCCGCTACACCGCCACCAACCACCGGTGCCGGTACCGCCACGGTCAGCGCGGATTTGAACCTCCGTTCTGGACCGGGATTGGACACGTCGGTCCTGATCGTGATGCCGGCCGGGGCGACCGTAACGCTCACCGGCGGCAGCGAGAACGGATTCCTGGCGGTGCGCTATGGCGGCGCCAGCGGGTGGGCGTGGGCCGGCTATCTCGCCACTGGCGGTGGGACCGCCCCCACTGGTGCGACGCGGACGGTTACCACTGATCTCAACTTGCGGACGGGGCAGAGTTTGGCCGATAGCGTAATTCTCGTCATGCCGCCAGGCGGGTCCGTGGAGATTACGGGCGCGGCGAGAAACGGCTTCGTCCCGGTCCGGTACAACGGCACCAGTGGCTGGGCATTCAGGGAGTATCTGGCGTAGCCGCGTCTCGTGCTATGAGCCCGTATGGAGGGCGGGCCGATAGGTCGGAGAAGGGGCTGAGTCACCCATCTCCGCGGCCGCCTCTAGCCAGGCGTGTTTGGCGATCTGGACCTCAGCGACTGCTTGTTCCAGCGTCTCTCCGTGTGCGGAACAGAAGCGAAGGTCAGGAATGTCGGCGATCCAGCAGGCGTCCTCATCGCTGAAGAAGACGTTGATGTGATAATCCTTCATCTTTCTTCGTTCTCCATATGTAGATGATGTTCTTCGATCAGCTGAAGCACCTACCGAACCTGATAGGGTTTAGCCATGTTGCCCTGAGGCTGAACGTTTATGCGCTGGCGAAGACGATCGTGCCAGATGGCTCCCCGTTATATGTACAAGACGGAAACCGAAGACCTCCAAGAGCATCCATAGCTCCTGGAATCGCACCGCCTTCGGATTGTTTTGTTCAGCGCCTTCGTGAACAATCTATATTTGTTCAAATCCGGCGTCTCCATGAGTCGTAGATATTGCGCAGGCAAGCATAGCAGGCAAGGGCAAAGCGGAAAATCGGTGACGACATTTGTAGTATCCAAGGCAGCGCGGTCACAGGTTGAGGCGCAGACGCTATCAAATCCGGCCCGATGCACCGTGGTCGGGTCCCGCCGGTGATCTGGTCGAGCGATGGTCGCGCTTTTGGCGGCAACCCGACCACCAAAACCCCACGTTCATGCGGCTTTCGGCCCCCGTGGTCGAGTTGTTGGGGGTAGAGAGAGAAACTGAGAGCCCGGAGCAGCCGGCGCGTCATGCCCGGCGGCTGTTTCCCTCGATGCCCAGAAGCTCTCTCTACTACTCATTTACCCGACCGACCCGACCATTCCCCCGAAAACCCTTGATCCCACGAGCATTCCCCTGGTCGGGTCGGGCACTGAGCGTCCGGCCACGGTCCGACCAACTTGACCAGGGGGCCGATCGCTGGGAACGACTACCCCCGTCCCGAGCCGACGCGTCGAGGTCACGGGCCACGGGAAGGCGCGAGGAAGCTGGCCTCGAACAGGCTAAACTCACCGTCCGCTTGCGAGTGTTCCGATCGGTCGTCTTGAGGACCGAAGTCGGGGAACATGATATCGAGGCGTTGGAGTTGCGAGAAATCCGGGCGACCATTGGAGTCCGCTGCGGGAGTTCCTGCGACGGCTTGACGACGTCGCGACCCAGCAGGCTTAACCCGCAGCC
>DASYWB010000372.1:0-23546 GCA_035936495.1 Thermomicrobiales bacterium | reverse complement strand
AGAACGAATACCGGTGATAAAGACGTTGACCGCGAGGACGTTCAGGCCGAGCATGCGCGAGACCGCGGTCCCGACCTGACGCCGGATCTCCCGGCTGGTGTCCACGAGACTGACATCCGGGCCGGCGGTGATGGAGATATCTACTTCAATCTCATCACCGGCTAAGTGAACACGGATCCCGCCCGCTTCAATCACGCGGCCGCCTGACGCGCCTGCGGGCGACTCTTGGTGTGGGGGCAAGATGCGTTCCATGCGCTTGCGGGACTGAAACCCGGTGACGCCCGCGATGTCCCGAACGGTGAGCTCGATGAGTTCGATGAGGACCGCCGGAGCGACGCGGACCTTGCCGCGCACCGCCGCATTGGTCTCGGCTGTGGCACGGGTATTCCCATCTCCCGAGGTGGATGGGCCAGCAGACGGCCGTGACCCGGAACCACTCATAGTGGCTCCTGCCGGCCCGCCGTCACGAGGTCAGCCTCGAGCTCATCCTGATCCTCCGGCGGGAACCGGTGTTCGAGGAAGTTTGGAATGAAGCCCGTATCGACGTCGCCGCGCCGGAAGGCAGGGTCGCTCATGACGGATCGGAGGAAAGGAACTGTGTGCGCGATACCGGTGATCACGGTCTCCGCCAGGGCCCGATCCATTCGGGCCACTGCCTCATCGCGATCCCGACCCCAGGCGATGATCTTCCCTAAGAGGGAATCATAGTGCGGTGGTACGCTGTAGCCCGCGTAGAGATGGGAATCGACACGGATCCCTGGACCGCCGGGAGCGACGTACGTGTCGATGATACCGACGTTTGGACTGAAATCATTATCGGCGTCTTCGGCGGTCACCCGGCATTCAATCGCGTGGCCACGAGGCTCGACAGCTTTAGCATCGAGTGTCAGCGTCTCGCCAGCGGCGATCCTGATCTGCCAGGCGACCAGATCGACCGAGGTGGTTCCCTCCGTGACCGGATGCTCGACTTGGATGCGAGCATTGGTTTCCATAAAGTAGAAACGGCCATCCGTATCGAGCAGAAACTCCAAGGTGCCAGCACTGGTGTAGCGAGCGGCTTTGGCGCCACGGGTGGCGGCGCGAAGCAGAGATTCCCGGACTTTCTTCGGCAATCTGGGCGCCGGAGCCTCTTCGACGACTTTTTGGTGGCGCCGCTGGAGCGAGCAGTCGCGCTCGCCAAGGGCCAGGACATGGCCATGGTTGTCGGCGAGAATCTGGACCTCGACGTGGCGCGGGCGTTCGAGGAAGCGCTCAAGATAGACATCGCCGCTTCCAAACGCGGATTCGGCTTCCGACTGGGCCAAGGGCAATAATCGCGTCAGTTGCCCGTCGTCTCGCGCGACGCGCATGCCGCGGCCACCCCCGCCGGCGACCGCCTTGACGACCACCGGAAAACCGATCCTCTTCGCCGCCTGTCGAGCATCACCAAGGTTCTGGACGACGCCCTCTGTGCCCGGCAGGAGAGGCACACCCGCCTCCCGCATAAGGTGGCGCGCTCGGGCTTTGTCGCCCATCTGCTCGATAACTTCAGGTCGGGGACCGATGAAGACGATGCCCACTTGGGCGCAGACTTCGGCAAGGTAGGCATTTTCGGAGAGAAAGCCGTACCCGGGGTGGAGCGCGTCGCAGCCTGTGACCAGGGCCGCGCTGACGATGGCGGGGATGTTGTTGTACGACTTCGCGACCGCCGCCGGCCCGACGCAGACGGCTTCGTCCGCGAGCCGTACCGCGAGGGAATCGCGATCCGCCTCGCTATACGCCACAACCGCGGGAATGCGGAGATCCCGGCAGGCCCGTAGCACCCGCAACGCGATCTCGCCTCGGTTAGCAATGAGAATCTTCCGAAACACCAGTCGTCCTCGTCTAGCTTTCAGCTATCAGCCGTCAGGTATCAGCGGTGAGGGGTTCCCGCGCACGCCGTCAAGCATACCCCACGGATAGCTATCAGCTTTCAACGGTGAGTGGTTCCGGCGGATGGCGGATATGGTAGGGCCGTGGCACGCCTGCCCGGCCCCCAATCGCGTCGCTGGCCCGTGCCACACGGTCTCTCAGGCCATGAAGAGGCCACCGTCGACCGAAATCACCTGTCCGGTGATGAAGCTGGCGCCAGGCGACAGGAGGAACGCGACGGTCGCCGCGACATCGGAAGGGCTGCCGAGACGACCGAGGGGCGTTTGGGCGAGCAGCGATTGCTGGAGATCCTCCGGCAGGCTCTCGGTCATGCGCGTCTGGATAAATCCAGGGGCGACCGCGTTTACGGTGATCCCGCGAGAGCCTGTCTCCTTCGCAAGCGATTTGGTGAATCCCACGAGACCAGCTTTCGCGGCCGCGTAATTTGTCTGGCCCGCGTTGCCGACCAAGCCGACAACCGAGGAGAGGTTGACAATTCGCCCGCTCCGTTGACGGAGCATGGGGCGAATCGCCGCCTTGGCACAGAGAAACGACCCCTTCAGATTGGTCGTTAGCACTTGGTCCCAGTCGTCTTCACTCATCCGCATCAGCAGCCCGTCGCGGGTGATGCCGGCATTGTTGACAAGCGCATCGATACGGCCCAGCCGCTGCATCGCGGTCTCGACGGAGAGCCCAGCACCATCCGCGGTCGAGACATCCGCCTCGATAATCTCCACGCGCCGGTCCGTGCCGCCGAGCTCGTCGCGAGCGCGCTCAGCCGCGCCGGTATCGGACCGGTAGGTAAGCACTAGATCCCAGCCGTCAGCCGCCAGCGCGTGGGCGATGGCTAGTCCAATGCCGCGGGTACCGCCGGTGATAACGGCCACGCTGGCCGATCCTGTGTGGTCCGTCATAGCCCCCTCCTCATTCGCTCGCTGGCGTGCTGGATAGGAGTTGATCCGCCGGGGTGACATAGGCGCCAGGGATGATCCGGGAGATGAGCCCGGCGAGTACCTTGCCGGGACCAATCTCGTAGAAGGTCGTGATTCCCGCTTGCTGCATGGTCCGAACGACGTCGATCCAACGGACGGGGGCGCAGATCTGGTCTATCAGCTCGCGGCGAAGGTCATCTGGATCGGTGATCGGACGCGCGTCAACGTTCGTCACGAGCGGGTAGCGTGCCGGCTGAACACTGGTGTGATTGATGAATGGCGCCATCGCCTCCGCGGCGGGCCGCATGAGGGAAGAGTGGAAGGCGCCACTGACCGGGAGGGTGACAACGCGCTTCGCACCCCGTTCACGGGCGAGCGCCGAGGCTCGCCCAATCGCTTCGGGGCGGCCAGAGAGCGCGATCTGTCCCGGCGCATTGTCGTTCGCAACCTCAACGCCGGAATCTCGGGCGAGTTGCTCGGCCGCATCCGAGTCCATCCCGATGACAGCGATCATGGCTCCGGCGCCGTGCTCCTGCATCACATCACCCCGGCGCCTCACGAGCCTAACAGCGTCGCCTAGGTCGAGCGACCCGGCCGCCACTAAGGCGCTGTACTCACCAAGGCTGTGACCGGCCACGAAGCGGGGGTTGGGTAACAGCTCACGTTCGTTCAGGGCAGCGAGGTAGGCTACGCTGGTCGTCAGGATAGCCGGTTGCTGATTCGACGTCTGTTCCAACTCGGTGGCTGGACCCTCGAAGCAGAGCGTCGAGATCGCGAACCCTAGCGCGTTATCGGCCTCCTCGTAGATCGCCGCTGCCGCCGGCGAGGAGCGCGCCAGCTCACGCCCCATGCCCACGCGCTGGGAGCCTTGGCCCGGAAAGACCCAGGCGGCATTCCTTGCTTCATTGGCCGTCATGGCAACACTCCTGCTTCCGGCAGACCCCGGCGTCTCCCCATCGCACGAGTCCGGACGCCCATGAGAGTCCACCACCGAAGGCGACGAAGACGATGTTATCGCCTTCGTCGACTTTGCCGGCGTCCACGGCCTCACAGAGGGCCATTGGGATGGACGCCGCCGAGGTGTTGCCATAGCGGTCGAGGTTGATCCACACTTTCGCAAGCGGCAATTTCAGCCGGCGCGCGGCGGCTTCGATGATGCGTTGATTCGCCTGGTGCGGAATCAACATGTCGACGTCCTGGAATGAGAGCCCCGCTCGCTCCACCGCCTCCGCGGCCGCGTCGCCCATCACCCGGACGGCGAAGCGGAAGACCTCGTTGCCGTTCATCTGCATCGCCGGATAGTTGGCCAGACGCGGCCGGGGACCCAGCGAGGCGTCGGCAGCCGGGACATGCTCGGACGGTTGTTCCCAGCCCGGCACGTAGAGATGGCGATATCCCGCCCCATCGGCACCAAGCACCGATGAGAGCATCCCACGGGGCTCGGAAGTCGCCTCGAGCACGACGGCGCCCGCCCCATCCCCGAATAGGACACAGGTGGCACGATCGGTGTAATCGATGAACCGGGTTTGGGTGTCGACGCCGATGACGAGGACCCGTTGATGCATACCGCCGCGGATGAATTGTGTTCCCGTTGCCATCGCGTAGACAAATCCGGCACAGGCGGCGCCGAGATCGAAGGCGCCTGCCTTGCCACCCAGCTCGGCCTGAATGAG
Source organism: Thermomicrobiales bacterium (assembly GCA_035936495.1). Lineage (GTDB taxonomy): Bacteria > Chloroflexota > Chloroflexia > Thermomicrobiales > UBA6265 > DASYWB01. The sequence goes on along the minus strand of DASYWB010000372.1, from coordinate 19,051 downwards.
GCTCGCTTGGGAGACCAGGAAGTGATCGGGGGTGTAGGTGGCGGTGATGATCAGGTCAACGTCACTGGCGCTGAGCTCAGCCCGCTGGAGTGCTTGGCGCGCCGCGGCCACCCCAAGAGAGGTGCTACTGTCCTCTGGGCTGATGATTCTCCGCTCGCGGATGCCTGTCCGGCTGACGATCCACTCATCAGACGTATCGACCAAGCGCTCAAGGTCCGCGTTGGAGAGAACCCGGTTGGGCACCGCCATGCCCCAGCCAGTGATCGCCGCGTGCCGCATTCGCATCCTTCCTCTGTCGTCGGCTAGTGTGGCGCGAACGTGTTCCGGACGCAATACGGCCGCGGTGTGCGCCCTGGCTCACCGCGGCCGGCTCTCAAAATATCTAAGCTTCGGACCGCTGGCGTGACTCGATCTCAATCACTTGGCGACCGTTGTAGACGCCACAACTCGGGCAGACGTGGTGTGATCGCTTCGTGTCGCCACAGTTCCGGCAGGCAACCAAGTGCGGCACGGTAAGATAATGATGACGTCGCCGGTTGCCCTGACGATGCCGGCTAATTCGTTGCTTTGGCAGTGCGCCCATCTCATTCCCCGTCCTTTCTTCACGCTCTATAACTCGCGCGGCGGCTTATCCAGCTCGTGCCGCTATGGTTGTTCCTCTAGCAGTGCCGCGAGCGCCGCTAGTCGATCATCAACTGGCTCTTCACCCGCTTCGACGGCGTCTGGACCTGGGCAGACATCCCCGCAATCGGGGCGCATCGGCAGCGCGAGAAGCAGGTGCTGGCGGATCGCCTCCGCGAGATCAACCTCGTGATCGGGACTGATCGCAAACCTCTCGACGTCCACCTCCACCGGCTCCTCGGTTTGGACACCGGCCCCCGTCCAGACATCCACCGTTTGCCGGTACTCTTCCTCAAACTGGACCGTGACGTCCTGCACATACATGCGGAGGCAGCGGACGCACTCGAGATGCACCTGCCCCTCCAACGCGGCCGCTCCTAAGATCTCGTCTCGGAGCTTGGTGAGCCGGACCTCTCCGCTCAGGCGCGCCGCTTGGAGGTCATCGGCAAGCGGAAATGCATCGAGGCGCATCGCGTAAACGCGTTTGCTTCCGACAGGTTCCTTGAGAAGCGCCACGACATTGACCGCTGTCTCGTTGATCAGATCAGGGACCCGACCGTCTGAGCTGACCATACCTAACCCTGAGTCCCATTGCCGTGGAGATTGTCACGTTGGCACGCGGAGCACCGGCCAGAGCCGGCACGTCGGCAAATTATAGGCGCGCGCGCCGGAGGGCGTCAATCTGATCTTGGCTGCTTCGGGTTGCGGGAGAGCGCTCGCTCTTTGGCATCTTCCATGATCCCGACGGTCTCCCGCATTGCGTCCTCGATGATCCCCATCCCCTGACGCATCGCTTCCTCAATCACCGTGAATCGGTCCAGCGCGAACAACTCGAGCTCGCCCATATCGCGTTTACGCCGCTCTTCCGCCTGGCGCAGCAGCTCTTCGCCTTGCTGCCGCGCTTCATTGAGGATGCCCTGATCGGACACCATGTACTCTGCCCGGTCCCGCGCGGTCTTGAGGATCCTGGTCGCTTCTTCCTGGGCGTGAAGGATGATTCGCTCGCGATCTCGAATTACCCGCTGCGCCTCGCGAATCTCACGGGGAACGGTCACTCGCAACTGGTCGACTAATCCGAGGAAAGCCTCCTCGTCGACCATGATCCGTCCGCTGAATGGCATCCGGCGACTGACGCCGACGAGCTCCTCTAAGCCATCAACCAGCTCAAGAATATCAATCGATTCTTCCTCTGGCTGGTTATCGTCCTGCATGCTTAGCGCCTCCGGGCGAGCAGCGATCGTCGCGAGATCGTCCGGCTCAGTGAGCCATGTTGACGGCATGGGGTCGGGATCACGACGACTGAAAGCGTTGTTGCAATGCACCACGGACCGGCTCCGGGACGAGGTTAGACACATCGCCCCCGAGCGCGGCGACCTCCCGGATCAGGCTCGAGCTGATGAACGCGTGGCGGGCAGAAGCCATGATGCAAACGACTTCGATCTCGGGGGCCAGATGGTGATTCATATGCGCGTACTTGAATTCGTACTCAAAATCCGACACGGCCCGAAGCCCACGCACGATAGCCGCCGCGCCGAGAGTTCGGGCGTACTCTACGGCGAGGCCGGAAAACGTGTCAACGACGATGCGATCGTCTGATGCGCCGCCGGAGCGATCGAGTGCTTGCCGCGCGAAGGCCACCCGGTCATCGGTCGAGAACAACCGCCCCGGTTTGTCCGCGTCCCGGTAGACCGCGATGACGACGCGATCGAAGAGCCGCGCGGCGCGGCGGGCAACGTCAATGTGCCCATAGGTGATGGGATCGAACGTGCCAGGATAGATCGCGATCCTCATCTGCCGGATTCCTCGCTCGGTCCCACGCCCGCCTGATGCTCGACAGCGGTGCCCCTTATCGGCCGTTCATAGATCGAGAAGCAACTATCCCCATGACAGCGATGCCGCAGGCGCACGAACTCCCCAAGGCTCCCAGGAAGCGTCACCCGGGGAGAGTGCCCAATCGCGATGATCCCTTCAGATTGTACCAGTGGAGATGCGGCAACCTGGTTGAGGACCGTGAGCAGCGCCGGGTCCTCGTAGGGCGGGTCGAGAATCACCAGATCGAACGGCTCCTCGGATGTTCTCAGCAAGAAGCTCGGCACCGAAAGCTGGTGGACGCGGCTGACACCGGTGTATCGCGTGTGGACGAGGTTCGCGCGGATCACCGCGCATGCGGCCGCCTGCTGGTCAACGAACTCGGCGCGTTGGGCGCCCCGGGAGAGTGCTTCGATGCCTAAGCTGCCTGTGCCGGCGTAGAGATCGAGCACCCGTTCCGGCTCGATACCGAGCGAGGCAAAAGACGAGAAGAGTGCCCCTTTGAGCTTGTCGTTCATCGGCCTCGTAGCCCGGCTCGGCGGTCCCTTCAAGTGGAATCCACCTACTTCTCCGGCGATGACGCGCACGCACCCTCCCATCGTCTATCGTGATCGAGTGATCCGTCTGTCGTATCGGAAACATAGCACGAGTCCAAACCCATGCCGCCCACTTGACATCCCCACGTCTTGTAACTAACTTGGTTACAATCAGCAGGGAGGGAGACATGGCGGCGAATACGCGATTCGCGGTGGCGTTACATGTTTTGGGGTTTCTCGCCTATGCCGGTGCCCCGGTGAGTACGTCGGAACAGCTCGCGGCGAGCGTGAACACCAATCCCGTGGTGATCCGACGGCTTCTCGCCTCTTTGCGGGAGGCCGGCCTGGTTGCGTCACAAGCGGGACCCGGCGGGGGATGGCGGCTGGAGCGATCCGCCGAGGATATATCGCTTGCGGACGTCTACCGCGCCATCGAGGACGAGCCGCTCTTTGCCATGCCCGCGCGTGACCCGAGCGATGCCTGTGACGTTGGCGCGCATGTTCAGGCCGTGTTCGACCCCCTCGCCGGTGAGGCGGAGGCAGCACTCATTGAGAGGCTTGAAGACACTTCGATCGCCGACATGGTGGTGGAGATAGCGCTTCGCGTCGGACCATGCCCCATTGATCAGCATGAAATCGAGCATCAGCCATCGTTAGGAGCCATGACATGACACGGACGCGAAGAGGACTCGGGAGTCGAGTGACCGACGCGAATGCCAAGTGGTTCACGCTCGCGGCCGCGTGCTTTGCCCTATTCATGGCGATTCTCGACAATCTCGTCGTCAATGTCGCGTTGCCGACGATTCGGAACGAGCTGAACGCGTCGACCACGCAGCTCCAGTGGATTTTCTCTGCCTATACGCTCTTCTTCGCCTCGCTCCAAATCTCGGGGGGCGGGCTCGGGGATCGGTTTGGGAGAAAGCGCTGGTTCTTGATCGGGATCGCGTTCTTCACCCTGACATCGTTGATGGCGGCGTTCGCCACTAGCATCGAGGTGCTGCTCATCGCGAGAGCGGTGCAGGGCGCGAGCGCCGCGCTGATCATGCCGCTGTCGCTGTCTCTGATCTCGGAGGCATTCCCACCGGACGAGCGGGGACGGGCCTTGGGCATCTGGTCGGCGGTCTCGGTCTCCGGGCTGGCGTTGGGTCCGATCGTCGGTGGCGTGATCGTCGAGTATTCTAGTTGGAACTGGATCTTCCTGATCAACGTGCCGATCGGCGTCTTCGCGTTCTTGGTGACCCTGTCGGTGGTGCGGGAGTCCCGTGACCTCTCGGGGACGGTCGCGACCGACCTGCCAGGCACAGCGCTGATTACGCTAGCGATCGGCGCCCTGACCTATGGGTTGATCGAGGCGGGCGAACGTGGGTGGACAGACGCGCTAATCCTCTCGATGTTCTTCCTCGCCGCGGTTATGACCGCCGCGTTCCTCTGGGTCGAGGCGCATACCGCTCGTCCGATGGTGCCGCTGCGGTTCTTCCGATCCCGAACCTTTTCCGGGGGCAACCTTGACGCGTTCGCGATCTCCTTTCTCATCTCAGGCATCGCGTTCTCCCTGACGCTCTACCAGCAGAATGTCCATGGCTTCTCACCGATTAAGACCGGAGCGGCGCTCCTGCCGATGGTCTTAGTGATGATGGTGGGCGCGCCGATCTCCGGCATCCTCATCAACAAGACGGGATCCTCGCTGCTGATCGCGATCGGCCTGGCCGTTACTGGAATCTCCTCCTTCTTGTTCCTGCGCTCCTCACCCGACGCCGCGTACCTCGACATCGTGCCCGCCTTGATCGTGATGGGCCTGGGTATGTCCCTGATCTTCGCTCCGATGACGACGGCAGTCTTGAACAGTGTCGAGACGGAAAAGAGCGGTGTTGCCTCCGCGGTCAATGGCGCGGTGAGGGAGATCGGCACCGCGTTTGGCATCGCGCTCCTGGGCACCTTGATGAATCGTGCCTATCAAGCTCGCTTTGACGAGGCGAGCGAGATCCGGGCATTGCGATCTGATCCGACGGCAGGGCCGTTGCGACCGGTGATCGACGCGATTGGTGAGGGCATCGGTCTTGGAGGCCGGGTGATCGAGGACCGGCAGCTTTTCCCCGGCCTCGAGCAGTATCCGCAAGTGGTGGCCGCGATTCGCGACGCAAGTAGCCGCGCGTTCGTCGCCGGCATGGACACCGCGATGATCTTCTCAGGAACGGTGCTGTTCGTGGTAGCGGTCCTCTCGTACGTGCTGATCAATGACCGAGTCGCGGCGAAGCCGGTGGAGGCCCGGCAAGAGGTTATGCCAGCCGAAGCCGTAGCGGACTAGGCAGCCCCGAGGGACGGTCCCCTCGGTATCCGGGACCCAACACCTCCCCCGATTTCGGGAGAGGGGCTGTGGCGAGCATGCGCGGCTGGTCGGAGCATGGGGGTTATCTCAGCGTTCGTGAAGGAGATCGGCGGTGAGCGTCAGGAGAATCAGGGACGGGCACGTGATGGAACGGCTATCGGCGGATCTCATTATCTGGCTGGGGACGGTGCGGCCGGATGGCAGGCCCCACATGGTCCCAGTCTGGTTCGACTGGGATGGAGAGACAATCACCATCTTCTCGAAGCCAGATAATCAAAAGGTTCGCAACCTCCGGCATGATCCGCGGGTCATCATCGCGGTTGACGATACTCAAGGCGGAAGCGATGTGGTGTTGCTGGAGGGGGAAGCAACGCTCCCCGAGCAGGCCGCGAAGGAGGTCGTCACGCCGGCCTACGGCCAAAAATACCGCGAGGGCATGAAGCACCTGGGCCTGAGCGCGGATCAGATGGTCGCCGAATATTCTCAAGTGATCCGAGTGCGGCCGACCCGGTTCATGGGCTGGTAGGTTCCCGGCTATAGCGGAATATCTGGGCTGGCCTTGAGCCAGAACGCGTCCAGCCGGTCCTTCAACCCCTGATGAGCCAGGCTGCTGAGCTCTGGATCTTCCGCCAAGATCTGTTCCGCTGCCTGTCGTGCCTGGTCGAGGAGCCGTGTGTCGAAGCTGCCGTCGAGCCAGCTCAGCTCCGGTAGCCCGCTCTGCCGGGTCCCGATGAAGTCGCCCGGGCCACGCAACTCCAGGTCTTTTTGGGCGAGGAGGAAACCGTCATTGGTGGAGACCATCGTCTCGAGGCGTTGCTCAGCCTCCGGCGTGGCCTCATCGGCGAGCAGTAGGCAGTACGATTGCGCGCCGCCACGGCCAACACGGCCGCGAAACTGGTGTAACTGAGAGAGGCCGAAACGGTCCGCGCCCTCGACCACCATCACCGTCGCGTTGGGAATGTCGATGCCCACCTCGATCACCGAGGTTGCGACCAGAATATCGTGCTCGCGGTCGCGGAACGCCGCCATCACCGCGTCTTTGTCCCGGCCCTTCATCCGCCCGTGTAGCAACGCGACCGAGAGATCGGGAAAGACATCGTCGCGTAGGCGCTGAAATTCGGCAGTCGCGGCTTTCGCCTCAATCGTCTCCGACTCCTCGACGAGCGGACAGATGACGAAGGCTTGCCGCCCAGCCCTGACCTGGGCACGGACCAATTCGTGAGCGGCATTGCGCTCGTGTCCGAAATAGCGACGTGTTTCGACCGGTGTTCGGCCCGGTGGCAGCTCGCTGATCACCGACACGTCTAGATCGCCATTCAGGACCAGATTGAGCGTGCGAGGAATCGGCGTTGCCGTCATCGAGAGGACGTGTGGGTAGACGCCCTCGCTCTTCCCAGGAAGATCAGCGCGCTGCCGCACACCGAAGCGATGCTGCTCATCGACCACGGCCAACCCAAGATTCGGGAACGCCACGCCTTTTTGGATGAGCGCGTGGGTGCCGACCACCACGTTGATCGCGCCACTCGTCATACCCTCGGTCACCTTTCGACGCTCCGGGGCCGTGCTGCTCCCGGTGAGGAGCGCGACAGCTGGGCGATCTTCCCCGGGTAAGCCGGCGAAGAGTGACGTGAAGTTCTGGTAGTGCTGCTCCGCGAGGATCTCTGTCGGCGCCATGATCGCGACTTGGTGTCCGTGCGTGGTGGCCATCAAGGTGGTGGCCGCGGCAACCACCGTCTTGCCGGAGCCAACGTCTCCTTGCAGGAGCCGGGTCATCGGCTCGGGCTTGGCGAGATCGTCCAGAATCTGCTCCAGGGCCTGGTGCTGGTCTTTGGTCAGCGAAAATGGAAGCTGGCTCGTGAACCGCACGAGAAGGTCGGTGTCGGTCTGGAGGGGCACGCCTTGCTCTGCCTTGCGGTCCCGGCGCCGGCGGATGTGACCGAGCTGCAAGAGGAAGAGGTCGTCGAAGGCGAGGCGACGCTTGGCCGCGTCGAGCGTTGCGTCGCTCTCCGGATAGTGCGCCTGTTCGTAGGCCCCGGCAAGCGGGACGAGGCTGAAGTCGTCCCGGATGGAATCGGGGAGCGGGTCGAGGATCGACCCTCGGGTCGCGTCCAAGGCGGAGCGGGTCAACGCGCGCAACGACTTCTGATGCAACCCCTTGGTCAACGGGTAGATGGGTGTCAGGCGGCCGGTGGAGAGGCCGGTCCCGTCGGCAACCTCCCACTCTGGGTTCGTAAAGCTGAGCGGGCCAAAGTCCGCCTCGATCTTGCCGCTGACGACGATCTCGTCGCCCACCCTGAGCTGCTTGGCAATGAAGCTGTTGAACCAGGTGATGCGCATCCAGCCGGTGCCATCACTCAGCCGGGCCATAACGCGCGGTGGACCGGACGCCTTGATCTCCCGAAGCTCAATCAGACTGCCCTTGACCGTCACGTCCGTTCCAGGACGGGAGCGCAGGGCCGCGCCGACAGGTTCGGTCCGCGAGTAATCGATATGCCGTGCCGGAGCGAGTTCAAGGAGGTCGGAAACCGTTGTAATCCCGGCGCGATGCGCCGCGAGCTTCTTGGCAACGGCCGGCCCGACTTTTGGCAATCGCGTCACGGGGTCAGAGGGAGCGAGGGGTTTGACGGCTGGCGGTGGAGCGGGGGCCTGTTGGGCCGCCGGCCCACTCCCGCGCGGTGAAATCGCCGACTGGAGCTTCCCCTTGGGGGCGGCGGGAGCCGTGGCGCCATCAAGGAGGGTCCGCAACGCTTCCAGGTCGGCGGCCATCGCTTTCAACGCTACCGCCCTCGCCTCGTCGTCGAGGGTTGGATACTCGTCGAGGCGCCGTTCGATCGCGTTGAGCGCGCTGGACGCTTGGGCGCTCGCGGCCGATGGCCGAATCCGAGTGACGGCAGCCCGAGCCATGCCATGGGCGATACGGTCATGGAATCCCGCGCGCCACTGACGGCGCAATGCCTCCAGCGCGTTGTCAATCACGCGGTTGGGAGGATCGGCGGGGGCCTTTCTCTCGCCAGTACGAAGGTCGTGGCGTTGAGGGATCATCGGCTGTAATAGCAACTCCGGGTGATAGCTCCGGGTCGGGTCGCTCCGTGCTCAGTCGGCTGGAAGTCGGCTTGTCTGGTTCAGCGTCCGGGCTTCCAACCCCGCGCGGCGATTGCCCCGTGGGCCCATCACAAAGCATGCAACCGGCGTCCGTATAAGTAGGCTTCCGGCTCATGGAACGATCTGGGTCCATCGTAGTGTAGCGCCTGTCGTCCATCGTCCGACGGCTAGGCAGGCGGGCTGAAGGTGACCACGCCAATCGCTCCGGGACCGGCGTAGGTCGCGACAACCGGGCCAATATCCGAGATGACGATATCACCGTTCGCGACGAGATCGGAGAGGCTCTCCGCGAGGCGATTGGCTTCGTCCAAACGGCCGACATGCATGACTGCCAAGCCTTCCAGCTCACCATGGGAACGCCCAAGGGCGACAAGCCGGTCGTACGCTCGTTTCCAGGTCCGAACCCGCTCCAAAGGCCGGACCTCACCTTGGGCGATGGTGAGGACCGGTTTCACGCCGAGCATCGAACCGACCAGTTGTCCAGCGCGGCCGATGCGCCCACCCTTGTGGAGGTATTCGAGCGTCTCGAGCGCGGCATAGAGGTGGTACTGTCCAGTGGCTGCCTGGGCCGTCGCGGCAACCTCCGCCAGAGGCTTGCCTTCTCGCGCGGCTCGCGCGGCGGCGATCGCGCACCATCCGGTGGCCATGGACGCGGACCCCGAGTCAATAACGTGAATCCGGTCCGAGGCGACCGCCTCGGCGGCCAGCCGGGCGGCGTTATACGTGCCGGAGAGTCCCGCCGCGATGGTGACGCAGACGACGTCTCGGCCCTCGTCTGTCGCTTGCCGGAATACGGATTCGAACGCGGTGACCGGCGGCTGCGAGGTCTTCGGCAGCTCGTTTGCAGTCCGCAGGCGCTCCAAGAACCCCTCGGCCGATAGCTCAACCTGATCGAGGAACGTCTCATCGCCGAACCTGATGGTCAGTGGCACGACTGTGATCTGCTCCCGCTCAGCTCGGTACGGAGGAAGGTCGGCGGTCGAGTCTGTGACCACCTCAACGCCCGGCCGATCACCATGCTGCTGATTCATGCGTCCGAGCTCCCAACATCGACGATGACGCCCATGGCCCCCGGGCCGACATGCGTGCCGATGACCGGGCCGAACCGCGCGATCACCAGGTTCTCCCTCGGCAAGGTGAGATCAAACTCTTCGGCGAGCTCAACCGCCTCGTCCTGGGTGGTCGCGTGCATGACGGCTAACCGCTCAACGTTTGGCATGGCGCGCACGAAATCGACCAATCCCTTGCGGGCCCGGGCGCGCGTTCTGGTCCGCTCGGCAGGCACGACTTGGCCTTCGTCAATCCGCAGCATCGGTTTGAGGTCCAGGAAGGATCCGACCATCGCGCTCGCCTTGCCGATCCGCCCTCCACGGCGCAGATATTCCAGGGTGTCAACAAAGAAGAGTGTCTCATAGGACCCCATGGCTGAGCGTAGTCGCTGGGCTATCGCCGTCGCGCCGAGGCCCTGGGCCGCGTACCTCGCGGCCGCGAGCGCTTGAAAGCCGAGGGCCATCGACGCACTCTGGGAATCAACGATCTCCACCGGCACGAGATCAGTGACGGCGTCGCGAGCCAGCATCGCCGACATGACGGTACCGCTCAGTTTGGACGATATGAAGACCGCGATAATCTCGTCATGGTCCGCCGCCAGCTGGCGAAAGGTGTCTTCGAAGAGCCCGGATGACGGCTGTGACGTGGTAGGCATCGTCTCCGAGCGTTGCAGCCGCTCCATGAAGTCGTCAGTCGAGATGTCAATCTGGTCACGGAACGACTCTTCGCCGAAGTGAACGGTGAGCGGCACCACGGTGATGCCGTGTTGCTCTTGCAGCTCTGGCGGAAGATCGGCGGTGCTATCGGTAACGACGGCGACTCGGACCATCCTGGTTCTATCCTCTGCACGCGCGAAGCCGGGTTCGCGGCTTCATTACTCGATCGCGATCACGAAATCATAATGCGGTTGTCCACCGTCGTGGACCTCGACCGTCATGGCCGGATGACAGGCGCGAAGAGTCTTAGCGAGAGCCTCGGCAGCATCAGGATCGATCTCCGCTCCGTAGAAGAGCGTGATGAGCTCATGGTCATCCACGTCGACGGCCTCAACGGTGCGCGTGCAGACGGAGACGAGGTCATCCCCTGCCGCGACGAGGCGCCCGTCAAGCAAGCCAATGACCTGGCCGGTCTTGACGCGGATGCCGTCTATCTCAGCGTCACGAACGGCCGACGTCAACTCCACGGTCCGGACCGAGCCCAGTGCCTGGGTCATCGCCTCAACGTTCTCGTCGAGCTCGGCTTCGGCATTGTACGCCCCGAGCGCGGCAATCGCTTGCGGGACCGAGCGAGTCGGTACGATGCCGACCAGTTTCGAGGTCAGCTCGGGGATCTGATTCGCGGTCAGCAGGATGTTGGGGTTGTTCGGAAGCATGATGATGTCTTGACCAGGAGCGTCTTCTACCGCGGCGAGCAATTCCTCGATGCTGGGGTTCATGGTTTGGCCACCGGCGATGATGCGAGACGCCCCCATCGAGCGAAGCGCGTCACCCAACCCCTTCCCCGCGGCAACCGCCAGGACCGCTTGCCGGCCGATCAGATCCGAGCTCGGCTCGGCATGTCCATCTCGTCCCGCTCGCTGCTCGCCTTTCGCCCGCTCGGCGGCCAGGTCGCGGGTTTGGGTTTGCATGTTGTCAATCTTGATTTGATCGAGCTCACCGAGGTTGATGGCGTAGTCGAGAACTTTCGCGGGATTCAAGACGTGGATGTGGACCTTGAGCACCGTCTCATCACCGACGATGACGGCCGAGGTGCCCATCGCGGCGATCTGTTCTCGACAGCGGTCGACGTCGATGTCCGTGCCGAAGACCATGAAATTGGTGCAGTAGCCATAGGCGTCGTCACCATGGAGCTCCTCGACTTGGTCGAGAAAGTCCATATGCGTACCGATAGGTCCATCGGTCTCTGAGGAGCGCGCCGGCATCGCCTCTCCGGAGGAAAATCGCTTCATCGCTTCCAAGACATGGACGACGCCCTGGCCTCCCGCGTCGACCACCCCGGCCTGACGCAGGATGTCGAGCTGCTCCGGCGTGCGCGCGAGGGCATCCGCCGCGCCGGCGAGCGCGGCGGAAAAGACGGGGGCCATCGAGGGCGAGCGGCGCGCGGCCTGCTCCGCGCGCTCAGCCGCCACACGGACGACGGTCAGCATCGTGCCCTCCACGGGTTTCATGACCGCTTTATAGGCCATGTCTTTGGCAGCGGTGAGGGCGCGGGCGAGGTCGCGCCCATCAATCTCCGCGTGGCCGTCAATGCCGTGGGCAAACCCCCGGAAGATTTGGGAGAGAATGACCCCCGAGTTGCCCCGGGCGCCCATCAACGCGCCATAGGCCACCTTGGAAGCCACACTGGCGGCATCGGCCTGATCGTCTTCATCGAGCGCTTCCGCGGCTGCTAGGGCCGCGGCCATCGTGAGGGCCATGTTCGTCCCCGTATCACCATCCGGGACCGGGAAGACGTTGAGCGCATTGACCTGATCGCGGTTGACGTCGAGCCATCGTGCTGCCGCGGCAAAGGCCTGGAGGAGATCACGTCCGTTCCAGACCGGGGCGGGCGCGGGCATCCGCGGGGCCGAGGTGGCGCTCGTGTTGCTCACATGCCACTCCGGGAGGCGGGATCCGCGCGGTTGACCCGCAGTCCTTCGACGTTGACGTCGACTCGCTCCACGGGCATACCGAGCGTGCGCTCGACTTGGAACTTGACCGTTTTCATCACATTGCGCGCCACCGTGAAGATGGGCGTCCCATATTCCACGACCACGGAGAGCTCAATCGACACGCGGCCATCCTCAACGTTGACCGCGATTCCCCGCGACGTGCTGGAGATCCCAAGGCGTTTACCGATCGCGGAGCGCAGCGATCGCGGCGCCATATCCACGATGCCGTAGCACGAGACGACGGCCGTATGGACGATCGTGGCGATGGCTCGCTCGGCGACCTCGACGCGCCCGTCCGGAATCGATCCGGGAGCCAGCTCGGATGCGATCACCCGGTCACCTCCCCGCTCAAACAGCACCACAGCGTGTCGGCAAACCCGGCTGGCCCCAAGAGCGGCCCTCGATCAAGCCCGTTTCCCTGTGGCCGCGCCTTCGAATCTGTCTGCTGCCCGGCAATGGGGCCAGCGAAACTCGCCCGAAGAGGTTCGCAGCCGTGCCCGAGGCCCGGCCTGCACCTGTCGGGGCGACATCACACGCGCACCTCAGGGATGCGTTCGGCCGCTACCTGCTCAAAGAACGCCGTTGCCTCCTCCGCCGTCGGCGGCTTGAGCACAGTGTCGGCGAACGCATCGGCATTGGGGAAGCCGGTAGAGCGAATCAGGGACGCGGCGTGCTCGACGTCATAGGTCGTCCGCCGCAACGCCACGGTCGGACCGAGGAGCGCCCAGTAGGCACCCGGCGATCCCTCGTACGGCATGCCGACGCTCCCCGCATTCACCATGCGCGTGTCGGCCACAACGCGGTCGAACTGTACGTGCGTGTGGCCGCAGACGATGATGCCCTCCCGCGCCCCAGCGAGCATCTCCCGCATCCTCGCCTCGGGCGTCACGCGCGTGATGATTTCCTCGTCGCTCCTCGGCGACCCGTGGCAGAACAGCACCGGCCCGAGGTCATCAACATCGATGACCGCCCGTTCAGCTAGGCCCGCGAGGAAGTCACGTTGGACTCGAGTAAGCTGCTGGGCCGCCCAGGCCGCCCTCGCCAACTCAGGGTCACTCTCACGAATGGGCTGCTCGCCGGGCAGGTCGTAGTGTGCCACCAGCTCTCGATCGGCATTGCCCCGGATGAGGCGCACCCGGTTGCCAAGCGACATGAGGAGGTCGAGCGTCTCGCACGGCATCGGGCCAGCGGCGAGATCGCCGCCGACGAGGATGATATCAACCCCAATTCGGTCGATGTCGGCGAGTACCGCCTCCAACGCGGGTAGATTGCCATGGATGTCGTAGATAGCCGCCACCCGCATCGCAATTCCTCTGTTTGGCTGCGCTTGTATGCCGGGAAGCCCAGGCCATGAACGCCTTCTGGGCTAGACTACCATCCAGATCGGACTGCACCGGTTCGCAGATACGCCCTAACCTACCGGTTGCCCCCGGCCGCGTCGACGTGCTAGCATAGGCGCTTGTGAAAAAGCCGTCCAGTCCGCGTCCCATTTCGCATGATTATGGATCGCCGAGCCGGCTGCTGAACGCCCAACATCACCAAAATGAACGAAAAGGCGAAAGGGGGCCCGCGTGGCTGGCCAGTGTGACATCTGTGGTAAGACGAAGAGCTTTGGACACAACGTCAGCTTCTCGAAGCGGCGCACCAATCGGGACTTCAAGCCGAACGTCCATCGGAAGATGCTCATGATTGGTGGCCGAATGCAGCGACTGAACATCTGCACCCGGTGCCAGCGGACAGCCATGAAGGCTGGACGCGTCGCGTAGCGCTTGACTCAGGATGCTAGCGATGATGACGAGGACGCCCAAACGGGCGTCCTCGTCTTTTTGTCATCAGCAGCAGGCCATCTCGCACGGTGGCGCTCAGCCGCCGCCAAGCGCGCCGTCGATCTCCTCAGCGACGCGGGGGTCCGGCTCCGCGCGGCGCGCTCGATCAAGCGCGGCCCGCGCGGAGCGGCCGCCGATTCGGCCCAGGGCCCAGGCGGCGTGGGCACGCACGAGCGGCTCGTCATGGCTTTCCGTCGCCTGGGCTAGGCACTCGACATCGGCCTCTGTTCCGATGTTGCCGAGCGCGACGGCGGCGTTGCGAGCCAGGCCGCGCCGTTTCGCCCTGAGGACGGGGGTGCCCTGATAGACGGTGCGGAATTGTGCCTCACTCATGGTCAGCAACCAATGGAGCGAGGGGTAAGCGTTCTCCATCGCCTTAGGTTGGAAGGCAGGCTCTTCTGATAGGCACGCGGCTTTGGTATACGGACACACCTCCTGGCAGATATCGCAGCCATAGACCCAGTCGCCGAGCGCCGGGCGTAATCCGCGAGGGATGGCGCCTTTCTGCTCGATAGTTTGGAAAGAAAGACAGCGTGGCGTGTCCACGGTGTAGGGGGCAACAATAGCGTTCGTCGGGCACTGATCCAGGCAGATGGTGCAGCGGCCGCAGTCGCGGTCGAGCGGAGGATCGGCGTCAAGGTCGAGGTCGAGGAGCAATTCGCCCAGCAACACCCACGAACCGTGACCGGGCACGATCAGGCACGAGTGCTTGCCGTACCACCCAAGACCAGCGCGGGCGGCGACCGCACGGTCGACGATCCGGGCGGTGTCGACCAAGAAGCGCGCTTCGACGGTGTGGCCAAGCTCGGACTCGATCGCGCTATGGAGCTGCCGCATCCGGACCTTGAGCAGATCGTGGTAATCGACGCCCCGCGCGTAGCGGGAGATGCGCCCCCTGGGAACCCGGTCGTCGGGTTTCCCGGCATCGATGGACCAGTAGGCGACGCCGACGGAGACGATCGCGCGCGCGGTCGCTTGGAGATTGCGCGGTGCCGTGGAGAATCGCGCTCGATCAGCGGTAAACCAGTCGAGCCCTGCCATATGCCCAGCGGCAATATGCCGTTCCAAGTGCTCTGCCAGCTCTGGGAACGCGTCAGCCGAGGTCACGGCGCTTACGGACAGCCCGTGCTCAGCCGCGAGGCCCTTGATGCGTCGCGTGAGAGCGGAGCGTTGACTCTCGGGCCGCGTATGGACTTGCAGTGGAGATAGAGACATAACGATATCCGGGGAATCGCCTCGACGTGGTAAGGTCCACTCAGGAGAAAAGTGTACCCCGCGATTCGCGAAGGAGAACGCTCAGTTCCTCAGGCGTGGGAAGCGATGCCTGAGCGCCGAGGGCACGCGTGGACAGCGCGCCGATCGCGTTCGCGAGACGTCCGGTCCGTCGCCACTCCCACCGACGTGCGAAGCCGTAGGCGATGCCGGCAGCAAACGCGTCTCCGGCGCCCGTGACGTCGACGACGTCTGCCTCGAAGCCGGGGACATCGGCGATCGCGTCACGCGTGACGACGCGGCAGCCCATCGCTCCGCGAGAGAAGACCCAGGCGCGGAGGTTGGCGCCGGGCATCGCCTCCTGAATGAGCCGCGTGGCGTGGTCCGCGCTGGCGCCACCGGTCAGGAGGAGCGTCTCTCGCTCGCTGCCGACGATCGCGTCATGGCGAAGCACGACCTCCAAACTGTCCGGCTCATCACTGCCGGCAACGTAGGTCAACGTGCCGAGCAGCCTGCTGCGCGGGGCGAAATGCGCCGGAAGATCGGTCAGCCAGCGGCGCAATGGCGCGTCCGCCACGTCAAGGAGGACGAGGTCGTGGTCGAGAATGGCGGCGATATCGAGTTGATCGCCGCGTCGCAGTTGCGCGCCTTGATGCCAGAAGATGGTCCGCTCGGGGGGATCGGCGGAAGCGATGATCGTCGAGGCATCGGTTGGCTCTCCGTGGCGTATCGCAAGCCAGCGGCTGTCGATTCCCGATTCGGCGTCAAGAGCCTGCCGGAGGCGTTCGCCATCGTGATCGTCGCCCACCATCCCGGCGAGGGAGACGCGGGCGCCGATCCGGGCTAGCGCGACCGCGGTGTTTGTCGTCGTGCCACCCGGTAACTCGACCTCACGGCGGACGATCTCGTAGGCCCCTGCCTCGGGATAGCGCTGAACCACCAGCACGCGATCCCAGCTTGCCATGCCGACAGCAGCGACGCGGGGGGCTAGCCGCGTCGCCATCGGAGGTTCAGGTGTTGGGAGTCGAGACGGATCACGACGTCTCGCGGACGAGCAGCGCGCCCGCTCCGACGCAGGTGGGGCGACTGATGTTGCAGGGCATTACTCCCTCGGCAACTCGGGATGACGGTACAACATCGATAGCGGGGTCGCCGGGCCAAACGGCCACGTCGGTCGCCAAAGGGGCCGTCACGTCGAAGACCTCGGCGGTCGGCCCGGAGGGAGAAAGGTTCATGACGTACTGGATCTCCGTTTGCTCGATCCTTGATTGGATGGTGCCACAGTCGGATCATGAACGCAACCGCCAGCGCCACGGGCGCGCAATGCTAGACTCGCGCGTAGCGATGCGGATGACCCCGGAGTGGGTGAAGACGTGGAGGGACGTTTGTGATCAGCAAAGCGAAGGATGCGGTTGAGGCGCGATTGCCGGTTGATGGCGGGCAAATGACACGCACCGAGCGAGTGCGGGCGGCCGTTCGGGGTGAGCCGGTGGACCGCATCCCGGTCTGTTTCTGGCATCATTTTCAACCGGAAGGCTCGGGTCGCCGCCTGGCCGAGGCGACGCTGCGGTTCTTTGACCAGACCTTTGATCTGGATATCGTCAAAGTGATGCCCGACTTGCCGTATCCCTTTCCCAGGCGGTCTATTGGTCATCCCAATGGCTGGCGACTGATTGAGCCGATTGACGAGCAGCGCTCTCGGTACTTCAATCAGCGCGCTGAGGCCGTCTCGGTGCTGAGAGGGGAGCTCGGATACGAGACCCCCATCGTCGTCACGGTCTTCAGCCCCCTGGCCGAGGCGTTCTCCTTCATCCGCGATCGAGATGACTTGCTTGGGCACGCGCAGGAGGCCTCGGCCGTCGTGCATGAGGCGTTGATGACGATCGCCGAAAATCTGCGGGCGCACATTCGCGACGTCATCGACGCTGGTGCGGATGGGGTGTTCTTTGCCCTCCAAGGGTGTACCACTGACACGATGAGCGAAGCTCAATACCGGGAGCTCGGCCGGCCGTACGACCTCGTTGCCTTGCAGGGGGCCGTGAACGGCTGGCTGAACATCCTGCACATTCACGGTGACAAGAACCTCATGTTCAACCAGGTGCTCGATTACCCGGTGCAGGTGCTGAACTGGTCGGATCGTCTAGCCGGCCCAAGCCTACGCGATGCGCGCGGATTGACGAGCAAATGCCTGATGGGCGGTTGGCATGAGTTTGGAGCCCTCTCGAACGGGCCGGCAGAGATGATCCGGTCAGAGGCAGAGGACGCCGTCGCCCAGACCGGCGGTAGGAAGTTCATTCTTGCCAACGGCTGTTCGGTACCCGACGACACCGATGAACAATGGCTCCGAGCGGGGCGCGAGATCGCCAATGATCTGAAGTTTGGCTAGCTGCAGGGCCACAGGGCACGATCGTTCGACGGTGGTGCTGCCATCACCGTGACGAGAAGAGCCGCCGGGAGGGCCGATCTCCGGGCGGCTCTTCCTGTATTCACCGGCCAGCCCCGGCGTGGAGAGGGGCGGCGCTGCCGTTTAGCAGGCGGCGCCGTCGACGACGCCCCCAAACGTCGTCGTCCAGTAGTAGCCGAAGTCCGATGCGGCGCCATACGCCCGGCCAATGCCGATCGCGGACAGGTTGGGATTGAGGATGTTGGCGTTATGAGCGGGGCTGGTGACCCACTGCTGGAAGGTGGTGGCGGCGGTCGCGTTGCCGGCTGCGATGTTCTCGGCGCGAGAGGTCTCGTACCCGTAGCCAAACGCGGTCATGTTCTCGGACCAACCTAGGCCGCTTGAGAGCGTATGGCTAAAGTAGTTCATTGATGCCATGTCGACGCTATGGAACTCCGCGGCGTTGCTCAACGTTTGAGTCATCTGCAGTGGAGTCAGGCCATTCGCCGCCCGATAGCCGTTGATCAGCGCAAGCATCGCCCACTCTTCGGCGTCACGGCACGCCCCGGAAACGGTAGGTTCGCCCGGAGCCTCCGCCAATGGTTCCGGTGCGGCGTAGGTGGTGGGTATTGTGCTCTGCGAGCTTCTCAGGGAGCGGTCCCCGGAACGGGAGAGCGACTCTCGGTCCGGTGTGGTCTGAGCCGGACCGTCGCCGTCCCGGATAGAACGAGATGCTGATGCATCTGCGGCGCTTCCGCCTAGCACCAGCAGGACAGCTACCATGGTCATAAGCACGCGGAGCCACCGCGTATAACTCATCTGGTCTCTCATCGTTAGTCCTCCCTTAAAACGGTCCATCACCCGAGGGGCCAACCACGGGCGTCAATCGGCCGGAGGCGGGACTGATCGACCCAGTACCCGCCGCGCCTCCATCCCCGATCGATCGCATCCGAATGGATAGGGGGAGGGTACTGGACCGCTCGGGCAAGATCAAGCCAAGCAGGATCATAAGGTGACATGGGAATCAAGTCCCAACGGGCCGAGATGTGTATACGATAGTGCGCCACGGATCGAATGAATGGGAATGCGCTGGGTTCAGCGCGGGAGCTGTATCAGCGTCGTTGGAGGGAGACACGGCAACTGCCGCGTGGGGCGGCAAGCCACGACACTGAATCCGATACGCCAGCTCGAAGTCCGCCAGGCGCGAAGTAAACCCGCCATGGGCGGCTTGTGGTTCATGGCGATTTCGGGCACATGCTACGGGGTTGCCGCGAAACGGCCCTCACTGAACCCGGGGATCCCTGCCCTTCTCTCCTGGGACTGTACGCGCGCGTCAGGACACCGGGTCCTGCCGCGCGCCGTAGGGGCCGACCTCGTGTCATTGATGCCAACTAATGTCCTCGAGCGGCCGTTAGGCGGCACGGGGCCGCACTTCCGTTCAGCATAGCGTGGCTTGCGGACGAGGACGAGGTCAGGGAGCGGGCGACCTGATCGAGCGTCGTCTCGTCGCGGACCACGACCTCGCTGGCGAAGGGG
>DASYWB010000371.1:0-4694 GCA_035936495.1 Thermomicrobiales bacterium | reverse complement strand
GTGTGTGCTCTCCCATGTCGAGAAACTCGCGTAGGTTTTGGTCTAACCGCTCGAGGTGCGTATCCACGTCCTCGAAGGCACCGAAGTGGGTCAGGCAGAGGCGGCGGGCCGCGAGACCGCGCAGCCGCTCGATGCTGATCGCCCAAGCATCAGGGTCGAGATCGGGCGGCGGCGTCGGCGGGCAGACATAGTCGCTGCCCGGCAGCCGGACCCCGGCCACGTCACCGGTGAACGCAATCGCCGACCCGGCATCCCAATAGGCGACATGGTGGCTGGCGTGGCCCGGCGTAAAGACAGCGGATAAAACCCGGCCCGCGACGGAAAGCGGCTCACCGTCGTCCAGCGCGATCACTCGCTCCGCCGGTAGCGGCGCCACTTCGCCCCAGAGCTCATCCATCCGATCCCCGTAGATGCGCGTCGCGCTGGCCAAGAGCCGGGACGGATCGACGAGGTGCGGCGCGCCGACCGGATGAACATAGATCCTGGCTCTCGGCGCCTGTCGCGCCAGCAGCCCCGCGGCTCCCGAATGGTCGAGATGGATATGCGTCACTAACACCGTCGTCAGGTCGGCCGATGCAAACCCGGCTGTTGCTATCCCTTCGATCAGCGCGGGTAACGTCGAAGACGGTCCAGTCTCGATCAAGGCCAGCTCACCGCCACCCGCGAGCAGATAGGCCGCGATCACCCCAGGTAGGCCCTGAAAGTTCAAATCGATCTGCCAGAGCCCGTCCTCCAATGGCTGCACGGCGCTTCCCCCTCTCGTGTCCTCTAGTCTCTTATCCATCACACCCCCGCTTCCCGATTCCACTTGGTATGATGCCGACTGCCGTCCTCGTGCCGGTTAGCCCTATCACGTTCCAGCACATCAGCATACCGCTTCGCGGTATCATCGCGGGTCCTTGACCATCCTCGGTGCCGCCGATATGCTGTTGTTGCACGCTACGACTGAATGGCATCCAGGGTCGCGCGTGTCCCGGCAAGCGCCGCGCTGCGCGTGATATGTGGGGAGAGGAGAAAGAGGAACATCGTGAGCACCCCCCAAGACGACCTCCTCAGTGTTGCCCAGGCCGCGAGACGGCTGGGCCGTTCTACTGAGCAAGTCCGCCGCTACCTTCGGGAGGGTCGGCTCCGCGGGCAGCGCGTCGGTGGACAGTGGTTCATTGACGGCGAATCCCTGACGACCTTTCACGGCACGCTTCGAGAACAAAAAGGCTTCCTCGAAGCGGTTGTACCCGCGTCGCCTGCCAATGACCCACTTGGGCCTATTATCGGCATCGGCCGCGGCGGTGGCAGCAATATCAGTGACGGCAAAGAGGCGTATCGCCGCGCGTTCTGGTGGAGACAATAAGTGATGACAGACGCACAGCAGGCCAGCGAGCCTGATCCCTGGTCCGATCCACCCGCGGATACCGCCATGACGGAGCCGCTCCCACCCGAGGCAACGGCGATCCTCGTTGATTCGTCAGCCATCGTCGCGCTGGTCGATAGCGACGATGCCGCCCATGCCGCCATGGTCGAGGCCTATCGCCAGCTCGTGGAGGAAGGCTATCGCCTCTTCACGACGAATTACGTGATTGCCGAGACCCACGACCTCCTGATAGCCGGGGTCGGACCAGCCATCGCCCGGCAGTGGCTGCGTGCCTCCAAGCTCGCGGTGTACCATGCTGACGAGCAAGACGCGCGTAGGGCGCAGCGGGAAGTTATCCGCTCGAAGAGCGCTCGTGCCCTCTCGCTGACCGACGCGATAAGCTTGGTCGTCATGGAACGATTGAACGTGGTCGATGCCCTCGCCGCCGATCCCAGCTTTTTGGCCGGCGCCTCATGAGCAATGTAGCCCGGGTCTATTGCTCTGAGTGCGGTGCGGCGAACCCCATCGACGCCCCAGCATGCCACACCTGTGGCACTCCCCTCCCCTCGCCAGAAGAACGCGATCGGCTCTGGTCGACACGGACCTCCACCCGGGCCATGCCGCCGACCTCTGCCGCGCCGGACCCCACACCCGCTCGGCGCCGGAGACGAAGGAGGGGATGTCTCCTCGGCGCTCTCGGGCTCCTCGTGATCCTGGGAGTCGCGGCGGCGATCTTCTTCCTCGCCGTCCTGCCCGTGATCCGGGAGACCGCCCGGGGTCAGCTACGTGACGCCGTGACCACCCAGGTGGACCGCATCCGCAGGCTCCCCGTGCTGTCGACAGGCGAGTTCGTCATCACGGAGGAGGACGTCAACCGCCGGATTCGGGAAAATATGGGCCAGTTCGGGCAGGTAAGCGACCCGGTCTTCGATATTGGTTCCGACGGCGTGACGTTAGCGGTCGACCTGCTCGGCACTGAGAGTACCTATCGAGGCGGTCTCGCCATCGAGGAGGGCCGTATTGTCGTCACGGATCCTCAGGTGACCGGCATCGCCGGGCAGATCCTGCCCGCGGAGGACGTTGCCGGCTTTGTCGAGGACTTGCTCAACGATCTCCAACGCCGCTCCAACGTCGAGTTCACCGACGTGCGCCTCTCCAACGGCAAGGTGACCATCGAGACCAGGAGCACGGGGACACCGGCCGCGGGGACACCCGCGGGCTGAGCAGTTTCACCGGGAAGGCGCGGCTTGCCCGGTCCGCACGACATGGCTGTCTTCGAGCCGGGTTGAGAAGTGCAACACCGGAGCTTGGGCCCTACGCGGCCGCCGCCCCCGAGGCTCCTACTCATCACCGTCGCCCGGATGCCACGTTGATCACCTTCATCGCCCCTCCCTCTCCCCCACAAGCAGCGCATCCAAAGCACGGGCCAGCGCTGCCACCGGGGCATGGGCGCTGCCGCCCGGCCGGAGGGCGATCTCGGGCACGCGGGCGAGCGAGCGAGCGAGCGCGAGAACATCCGCTTCCAGGCGCTCAGCGCTGTAACCGGGTACGGCGAGCTGGTCCGCCACGCGGGAGAGCTGGGCACGCTCGGCCCGACCGCCGCTTGCCGCCGACAACGCCGAGAGCAGCATGCCGAGCTCGCCGTCTAGGGTGGGGGACGGGCTTCCCGGCACTTCCTCGCCATCCCGAAGCTCGCGCAGTCGACGGGTCGCCGCTTCAACATTCTCCAGCGGCTCACTGGCGCGCAAGCCGCGGGAGAGGCGCATCGCTTCCTCCGCCGGGATGCCATCTTCGACGATCGCGGCGCGCATTGCTTCCTGGGCCCCGGGCGAGAGTCCGTGCAGGGCGCGGCTCTGCTTCTCGCTCAGGCGGCCAGCGCGGATGTCTTCTCGCGCGGCATCCGACAGCTTTTCTGTGCCGAGCAACTGGAACAGACGGCTCCGCCGGATCCCGACAGCTTCCGCGACCTGCTCCCAGGGCGCGTCGTCCAACTGCACCTTCAGCGCCCGGAGCGCCGCCGCGCGATCGACGGCATTGAGATCATCGCGGACGATGTTCTCCATCAACTGTTGGATCAGCCGCCGGTCCTCCGGCACATCACGGACGATAGCTGGAATCGTCTCGTGCCCCACGAGGTTCGCCGCGCGCAACCGCCGCTCGCCGTGGACGACCACGTAGACATCCTGGTCCGCGTCGTACCGGACCGCGATCGGCTGCAGGATTCCCTCCAACCGGATGCTGGCAGCCAGCTCTTCCAACTTCCCCTCATCGAACGACCGCCGCGGCTGGTTGGGATCGGCCACGATCCGGTCCAGGCGGATCTCCTTGGCGGTCGGCAGGTCGGTCACGCCGACCGCTTGGGGCCGGTGATCGACAAAGAGGCTATCGACCGTGAAGCGACGACGCCTCCCTTTGCCCTGGTCTTGGCTAACGACGTCGGCCGGCAAGCTAGACATGGAGTGAGACTCCCCCGGTGGCAGGCTCCGATGAAGCCGGGACCGGATCGGCGCGCCGGCCTTCGAGCCACGCCGCCACGTCGCGATAGGCGCCCGCGACCGGCGAGCGCGGCATGTATTGCAGGATGCTCGTCCGCTCGGCGACCGACTCGGCCGAGCGGACCGAGAGCGGCACGGCCGGCAAGAGCGCGAGATCGGGGAATTCCTCCGTCAGCGTCGCCAGCATGTCCGTCGCCAGGCGCGACGAGTGGTGGACCTTCGTCGGCAAGAACCCCAACACCTTGAGGTCGGGGTTGAGCCGCCGGATCCGCGTCACGGTCTCGAAGAGGCGGCGCAGCACCATGAGGGAGAGCGGGTGCGGCTCGATCGGTACCACCAGCTCGCCGGTCGCGATGAGGATGTTGATGGAAAGCACGTTGAGCGCCGGGGGCGAGTCGATCAGCACGTAGTCGTACGCGCGGAGGTCGGCCGCCTTGAGCCGGTAGTCGAGCTGGCGCTCGCGCTCCAGCACGTTGAGCAACTCTAATTCGGCGGCGGCCAGGTCAGGATGAGAAGGGACCAGCGCGACGCCGGGGATCGTGGTCGAGACGACCGTCTCCGCGAGGGAGACATCCTCGTCAATTAGGAGATCATAGACCGAGACGGTCAAATCCGCGATATCGACGCCGCAAGCCATCGTCAGGCTCGCTTGCGGGTCGAGATCGACCGCCAGGATCTTACGCCCCGCCTCGGCCAGCGCGGCGGCGACATTCAACGTGCTGGTCGTCTTCGCGGTGCCGCCCTTCTGATTAAAGAACGCGATGATGCGGGTCACCGGCGCGGCCTCCATCTCCGAACTCAGTCGGATAAGTGTACGTACGGTAATCCCAGGATACCACGTCCCGTGCCCC